>JBJEPV010000035.1:0-2893 GCA_051881415.1 Candidatus Fimenecus sp. | reverse complement strand
CGAAGAAACACTTTCCAATGTTGAAATCGATACCGGCGATGCCGCAATCACAATGACAATGCCGGTATTAAAAACGGTTACTTTGCCGACTACGGTTACATTCAAAAATACACCGGCAGGATATTTGAATGAAAGTGTGCCGTTTACGGTGTCGCCTTCCAAAATTGAAGCCGCGGTGCCGATTGAAAAAATCAATGAAATCCAAAGCATCAGTGTCGGTACAGTTGATTTTTCGGAATTGGACATTGGCTACAATGTTTTTAATTTCAAAGCCGCAGATATTACGGATTATATGATTATGGACAGCACGGTACGCTTTAAGGTCACCGTAAATATGTCCGGTCTTACTTCTGCGACGTTTTCTGTTCCGCAACAGAATATCAGCATTACTACGCAAAAAGATGGCTATTCGGCTACCGTGATTGCCGAGCCGCTGGAAAATATCCGCATTATCGGTACGACTGAGGAAATTGCCGCATTGACCAATGAAATGATTTTTGCGGAGGTGAATTTGTCCGAGGTCTCTTTGCAAGAGGGCGAACAGACCGTGAAAGCACGCATTGTCATAAAAGGCAGTACAAAGGCGTGGGCGTCCGGTGCTTATTCGGTGCGTGTGCGGGTAACGAAAGGAGCGTAACCTTTGAAGGAAAAACAGACAAAATATGCTTCGGTCGGCGGGCAGGCGCTGATAGAGGGCATTTTAATGAAAGGGCCGAAGGGCGCGGCAATGTCCGTCCGCCTTCCGAACGGCGAAATCGAAACGGAGTATAAACACGATACGCCGTGGCGCGAAAAAAATGCTTTTTTCAAGTTGCCGTTGGTGCGCGGTATCGTTGGCTTTGTGGAATCGTTGGTAACCGGCTATAAATATTTAATGGAGTCTGCAGAAAAGTCCACACAGGGCTTGGAGGAAGATACAGAAAATCTGTCCAAAGTTGACCAATGGATTAACGACCACTTCGGGGAAAAGATGATGAATGCCGTCGGCGTGATTTCCGCCGTTTTAGGCTTTGGGCTGGCGTTTTTCCTGTTTCTGTGGTTGCCGTCCTTTTTGGTGGATGCCATAACGCGCAACACGCTGCTCAATTTTCACGCGTTGTTTGAAGGCATTATACGCGTTATTATTTTCATTGTGTACCTTTTGTTGGTTTCGCAAATGAAAGACATCAAACGCGTGTTTATGTATCACGGCGCAGAGCATAAATCCATTTTTTGCTTGGAACACGGCTTGGAATTGACGGTGGAAAATGTTAAAAAACAAAAACGTTTTCACCCGCGTTGCGGTACGAGCTTTATGTTCGTTATGATTTTATTAAGCATTTTAATTTCCTCGGCACTTGTGCTGGTTTTCCCCGCACTTGCAACCGTAAACCGCGCGCTTTGGATTACGGTTAAGTTGTTAATTTTGCCGCTTGTTATGGGGCTCGGGTATGAGTTTATCCGCTACGCAGGCAGGCACGATAATTTGCTTGTCAAAATCTTTGCCGCGCCGGGGCTTTGGATGCAACGCATTACCACCAAAGAACCGACCGATGATATTATCGAAGTCGGGATTGCCGCGCTGAAAGCTGTTGTGGACGGCGAGCCGGAATCGGACAGTACAGCGCAATGAATGTAAAAGAATTGTTCCGAAACGGGGTGCAGGCGTTAAACCCGATTGCGCAGAATGATGCGCAGTTTGAATGTAATTGCCTTTTCGAGTTTGCCACGGGCATTTCTGCAAGTCACCGCCTTGCCAATCCCACACAGCCCGTTTCTGACAGCGGACAAGCCCGATTTTACGCTTTGCTTGAACGCCGCTTGCAAGGCGAACCGTTGCAATATATTTTAGGAAAATGGTCATTTTACGGGCGGGATTTTATCGTCGGAGAGGGTGTGCTCATTCCGCGGCCCGAAACCGAGCAACTTGTGGAAACGGCAAATGCACATATCCGAGAAAAACAGTATCGCGTCATTTGGGATTTGTGCGCAGGCAGTGGTTGTATCGGCTTAACGGTTGCTTTGGAAAATCCTGATGCAACTGTATTTTTGTTTGAAAAATACGATGCGGCACTATACTATTTACAAAAAAACCGTGACGCGCTCGGCGTCAAAAATGCAAAAATCATACAAGCCGATATTTTCGAGTATCTGCCGCAAAACGGTTTTTTAACGGATATGTTGCTTTCCAACCCGCCGTATATCCCGTCGGCTGAACTCCGCCGATTACAGCGGGAGGTACAAAAAGAGCCGCGCACCGCTTTGGACGGCGGGGCGGACGGCCTCGATTTTTACCGTACCATTGCCGCGCGATGGCTTCCGTTTGTAAAGGCAGGCGGAGAAATGCTTTTTGAATGCGGCGACGGGCAGGGGACGGCTGTGGCATCGATTTTTCAGCACAATACCGCACAGCAAACCGTACGGTATGATTTTAATGATATTGACAGATTTGTCCAAATCAATGTATAATATATTTTAATGATTTTTAGGAGAACGGCATGTTATTTAATATTCTTCGCGGCGGATATTCCGGCATTCAGATTTTAGCGGGTGTATTTGCCTCTGTCTTTGTTGTATTTTGCACCTTGCCGATTCATGAGTACGCACATGCGTGGGTTGCCACCAAACTCGGAGACCCCACCCCGCGGTTGCAAGGCCGCTTGTCCTTAAATCCGATGCGGCACATTGACCCTATCGGTGCTTTGATGATTGTCCTGCTCGGCTTCGGCTACGCCAAGCCCGTATCGATTAATGCACGCAACTTCAAAAATCCGAAAACAGGTATGGCGCTCACCGCGATTGCCGGACCGTGTGCCAATTTGCTGATGGCGCTGTTTTTTCTGCTGTGCAAAAATATTGTGATGCTGATTTCCACAACCAATGTATTGGCGGTTGCACTTTTATATTTCTTTGT
>JBJEPV010000034.1:0-15654 GCA_051881415.1 Candidatus Fimenecus sp. | reverse complement strand
CAAATTCACCCGTTAAACGATAACGCAAATAATCCTGGGGCAACAAAATGTGACGGCACTTTTCAAAGTTTTGCGGCTCGCTATTCTTCACCCACAGTAATTTTGATGCCGTAAAGCCCGTTAAGGCAGGATTTGCCGTGATTTGCACCAACTTTTCTCTGCCGACGATTTCGGTCAACTGCTCGCACTCTTTTTTCGTCCGCTGGTCGCACCACAAAATGCAAGGTCTTATTACTTCGCCGTTTTCATCGAGCATTACAAGCCCGTGCATCTGCCCCGAAATACCGAGAGATACGATTTCGTCGGGAGAAACACCGCTTTTTGTAAGCATTTCGCCGATAACTGTAACGGCGGCATTCCACCAATCCTCGGGGTCCTGCTCCGCCCAACCGTTTTGCGGCTGATACATGGGATATTCCGCCGAGGCAGAGGCGATTTTTACACCTATTTCGTCAAAAAGCACCGCCTTTGTAGCAGATGTGCCAAGGTCAATTCCGATTACATAACGCATAACAAGTCTCCCTTTATTGAAACAGTATGCTGTTGACGATGGTTTCAAGCCATTCCTGTTTGCCGCTTGCGGGGGGCGCAGGTTTCTTTAACTGACAAGCATAATCGGAAAGTTCCGTGAGTGTTGCTTCGCCGTTGCGGATTTTTTGACCGATTTCGCTTTCAAAACTTTGATAGCGCTCTTTCACGAATGCGTCCAAACGGCCGTCTTCAATCAACTCGGCGGCTTTTATAAGGCCGAGCGCGAAAGTATCCATACCGAGTATGTAACCGAGGACAATATCTTCAAGGGTGTTGCTTGGGCGGCGGTTTTTGGCGTCAAAATTAAGACCGCCGTTTTTCATACCGCCTGCTTTTAACACCTCATACATACACATTGTGGCTTCATATACATTAAAGGGGAACTCGTCTGTGTCCCAACCCAGGAGATAGTCGCCTTGGTTGGCGTCGATACTGCCGAGCATGCCGTTCATCGCGGAAATGCGCAGTTCATGCTGGAAAGTGTGACCTGCCAATGTTGCGTGGTTTGCCTCGATATTCATTTTGAAATCCTTATCAAGGCCGTATTGGCGCAAAAATCCGATTGCGGTTGCCGCATCAAAATCGTACTGATGCTTCATGGGCTCTTTCGGCTTGGGTTCAATGAAGAAATCGCCTGTAAAGCCGATGCTTCTGCCGTATTTCACAGCCATACGCAACAATGCGGCGATATTTTCCTGCTCAAATTTGACATCGGTATTGAGGAGTGTTTCATAGCCCTCTCTGCCGCCCCAGAAAACATAGCCCTTGCCGCCGAATTTAACGGTCAAATCCAGCGCCTTTTTAATTTGTGCCGCCGCAAAGCAGAAAACCTCGGCGCTGTTTGTACTGCCCGCGCCGTTCATAAAACGGGGGTTTGAAAACATATTTGCCGTACCCCAAAGGCATTTGATGCCTGTTTTTTCCATTTTGGCGAGGATATAGTCAGAAATCTCGTCCAGTCTTTTGTTGGTTTCGTTAATATCCTCCGCTTCGGGAACTAAATCCACATCGTGGAAGCAGAAATAGGGAATACCCAGTTTTTCCATAAATTCAAAGCCTGCATCCACCTTGGCTTTGGCGTGCTCCATGGTTGCAGGTGCACAGCCGAAGGTCTTATCTGCGGTGCTTTTGCCGAACATATCCACGCCGTCCGCACCGAGGGTGTGCCACCAGGACATGGCGAAGGAAAGATGCTCCTTCATAGGCTTGCCCATTATAATACGGTCAGCATCATAGTAACGGAAAGCAAAGGGATTTTTGCTTTTTGCCCCCTCATAGGGTACTTTTTCAATAAAATCAAAATAGGTCTGCATCATATAAACTCCTTTCAAAGATGTAAATAACTTTTTTAAATCGGGCATTTTTCGATAACCGTTGTTGCATTGGGGTTTGTAAATTCCCCCACATTTGCGGAAATGCTTTGCCCGTCATAGAGATACAAAGGATATTTGCCCGAAAGATACACCGTGTCGCCCTGTTCGTTGACGGAATAGAAATCCTTATCCTGCAAGTGGAACACAACCTCGGTTTCCTCGCCCTGTTTTAAAGACAGGCGCTGAATTTGAATAAGGGAACGAATGGGGTTGCGATAGTCAGTCGGCGGGCAGGTCATATACAGTTGCAACACCGTTTCGCCGTCAAATATTCCTGTATTTTTCACCGTGCAATGCAGTTCGTTGCCTTTTAGCGCACAGTTTTCAAGGGAAAAGTCGGTATAGGAAAGCCCGTAGCCAAAGGGGTACTGCACTTCGCCTTTGAAATAGCGATAGGTACGGTTTTCCATATCGTAATTTGTAAAGTCGGGCAAATCGTCCGCGGAATTATAAAAGGTAACGGGCAATTTAGCAGAAGGGTTACTTTTGCCGAACAGCAGATTTGAGATAGCCTTGCCGCCCATAGCACCGGGATACCAGCACTGCAAAATGGCATCTGCACGGTCTTTATACGCGCGCAAATCCATACAACCGCCTGAGAAATTCAAAATGACTAATTTTTTGCCGAGGGTAAAGAGTTTTTCCAAAAGGTCTTTCTGCACATCGGGCAAGGAAAGAGAAACACGGTCGCCCTGTTCGCCCAACATTCCGCCGCCGCCTTTTAACAGCTCGCCTGCTTCCTCGCCCTCAAAAGAGCAATCAAGCCCGCCGCAGAACAAAATCAAATCGGAGTTTTCTGCCTTTTTGCGTGCTTCTTCTTGTAAAGTGGCGTTTTCTTTTAGGTTATAGGAATAGCCCTGTGCATACTCGGTATTGCTGTTTTCAAGTTTTACTGCCTCGGGCACTTTGCAATAGCGTTTCGGTGTACCGAAATAGTTGCCTAAGTACGCCAAGTCATTTTCCGCATTATAGCCCACTACCAAAATGCGCTGTGCATTTGGTTTCAGCGGTAAAATGCCGTTGTTTTCGAGTAATACAACGCCTTTTTCCGCCATTTTGACGGACAGTTCCTCGTTGGCAGGCGTAGCATTTTCATCAGGAGAAATCTCGTTATACGGGCAGTCCTCTTTGAACATACCGAGGGCACTGCGCACGGCAAACAGCCTTGTCACCGACTGCAAAAGCGTTTCTTTGGTGATGTAGTGCAAGCCGTAGGACAGAGGCAATAGGCGGTAAAATTTACCGCATTCCAAATCACAGCCCGCGTTTAATGCCATTGCCGCGCCTTTCAACGGATTGGCGGCAAGCCGATGATGATAAACAATATCCGGCACTGCGCCGCAGTCGGAAACGAAATAACCTTTAAAGCCCCAACTTTCTCGCAAAATCTTTTGAATCAGCGTATCCGAAGCACAGCATGCTTCACCGTTGACGCGGTTATAAGCGCCCATCACGCCGCAGACTTTCGCATCTTTCACCGCCGTTTTAAAGGCGGGCAGATAGGTTTCAAACATATCCTTTTTGGAAACAACCGCATTAAAGGAATGGCGCAGTTCCTCGGGACCACTGTGCACGGCATAGTGCTTGGCACAGGCGGCGGTTTTGATATATTGCGGGTCGTCGCCCTGCAAGCCGCGGATAAACGCATTGCCGAGAAGCCCTGTTAAATAGGGGTCCTCGCCGTAGGTTTCCTGTCCTCTACCCCAGCGGGGGTCACGGAAAATATTGATATTCGGCGACCACATGGTTAAGCCCTTGTACCCGCCGTAATCACCGTTTTGCTGACTTTCGTTGAATTTGGCGCGCGCCTCGGTGGAAATCACCTCGGCAACGGTTTTAAGCATCTCTGCATCAAAAGAAGCCGCCATACAAATTGCCTGCGGGAACACCGTGGCAACCCCTGCCCGCGCCACGCCGTGCAGTGCCTCGTTCCACCAATTATAGGGCTTTACCGAAAGGCGGTCGATGCCTTTGGATTGGTGCATCAGCTGGGAAATGAGCTCCGTTACGGAAAGGTTTTTTGCCATCGTATTTCCCGTTTCAAAATGCACCTTGTAATTTTGCGCCTCCATCGTGTTCCTCCTTGACAATACAAAATATATGTTGTATAATTTCGGTAGTATCGTGCTCGTGCACGAAAGTTCTTGAATGATTATAGCATTGTCTATAAAAAAAATCAAGGGTGGGAAACGAATGGCAATCACGGCAAAAGAAATTGCAACGCTCGCAGGTGTCAGCCGCGGCACGGTGGACCGTGCCTTAAAGGGGCGCCCCGGCATTGCCGAAGAAACCAAGGAAAAGATTTTGGAAATCGCGAAAAAATACGAGTATAAGCCGAACATCATCGGCAAGGCGCTTGTGTATTCGGGCAAGCCCATACAAGTTTCCGTCCTTTTGAACAGCGTGGGCAATCCTTTTTTTGATGAAGTGAAACGGGGCATTTTTGCCGCAGAGGAAGCCTTTCAAAGCTACGGGTTTCAGGTCACGTTGTCTGAATTTAAGGGCTATTCCCACACCGCGCTTTTAGACCTTTTAAACGCCCTGCCCGAAGACACGGCGCAGGTGATTTTAACGCCGATTTGCCACCCCGATGTGAAAGCGAAATTGCAGGAAATGCTTTCTCGCGGGGTGCGGGTTGTTATGCTCTCCGCCGCGATTGAGGATTTGAAAGGCGCGGTGTATGTAGGCTGTGACTACTTAAAAAGCGGGCGCATTGCAGGGCGGCTGACAGGGCTTTTATCCGCAGGGCACGCCAACCTTTTTATTATGAACGGCAACGCACAGCACGCAGGTCACGCACAGCGCGTAGAGGGAATACGCGCGATTGTAGAAAATGAATATCCGAAAATCAGCCTTGTGGGTGTCGGCGAAAACGACGACGATGACGATGTTGCTTACCGTGTGATGAAAGACGCATTGAAAATGCACCCTGAAATTGATTTTGTGTATATCACCGCCGCAGGTGTCAACGGTACACTGCGCGCTATCCGCGAGCACAGCCGCAATGTGCGTGTTTGCACCTTTGATGACACTTCCGTCACCCGCGAGGCGCTCTGCCAGGGCAGTGTGCTTGCCACCATTTGCCAACAGCCCTTTGAGCAAGGCTACCAAGCGTTGAAAGTCTTGTTTGACAGTATTGTATTAAAAAATGCGGTGCAAACCGCCAATTATACGGAATTATTTGTAAAAGTAGATCAGTCGCTGTGACAGGTCTGCTTTTGCGCTGTTTCGTGCTCGTGAACGGAGGAGAATATGCAATATTTTTCAATTGCTCAATATGAGAAAAACGCAATAAAAGACTGTAAAAACCTGCCGTTTGCCGATACGCAAGACGCGGAAGGTTTTGCAGTAAAAATCGAAAAGCAAATGCTCGAAAACGGTGTACGCGTAAAGGCGGTATGCACCGCGCAAAAGCCGTTTCACAATACAGCCGTGCGTCTTGTGTGGAAAGAAACGGATTGGGACAAAGAGAATTATATATTCGCCCCCGCCGCACTTTATAACGGCAACCGTTTTCACAGCGTGAAAAAGGACTATCCGCCGATGTTAGACGAACAGGAGTCCGCAAAATACAAAGGGGAAACCGTGATAACCGATGTGCCGCGGCTCTCCAAAGACGGCAACGGCTGTGCGCAGTTGAATGTTGGGGATTTATCCTTCCCCTGTTTCGGGTATTTTAATGAAACACAGAAAGCAGGATTTTTGCTGTTTTTTGAGCAGGAAAACGAATGTGGCAATTTCGGCGTGAACATAAAGGAAAACGCAGAAACCCACACGGCGGAATTTATCCTCTCCTCCCCTTGTATGCGATTGCCTTACAAATACGGCATGTGCACCACAAAGGAAAAATCCGACGACAAGGGCGCTGACCTTGCAAAAGGCGATACCGTTACTATTGCATTTACGGAATACCGTTTCAAGTGCGAAAATATTCCCGCATTTTTAAAACGGTTTTTGGAATACCGTGAAGCACAGGGACTTCCCCGCAGTCACCCCCACCGTGTACCGTGGCAATATGCGTTTCATTTGATTGAAGAAAAATACAACCGCCGCAACTGGGTGGAGGATTTGGGCTTTTACACCTCGTCCGAGGCAACCGCCGGCATTTGCCGCCAATGGCAGACAGGCTGGGTCGGCGGCGGAATGAATACGCTCCCTGCATTGGTACTGGGAAACGAAGAATCCAAAGAGAAAAGCCGCCGCACCCTTGATTTTGTATTTACCAAGGTACAGCACGAAAGCGGATTTTTATACGGCATTTTCTGTGACGGCAGACCTTACGGAGATAATTTTGACGCTGAAAATATTCATATTGTATTGAGCCGCAAAGATGCCGATGCGCTGTATTACATTGCAAAGCAGTTGCTTTTCTTACGACAAAGCTGCGAAGAGATAAAGCCCCTTTGGCACGAGGGACTTTTGCGCCTTGCTGATGCGTTTATGCACTTTTACGAGCAAAACGGCGAAATCGGGCAGTTTATGGATATTGCCAAAAACAAGCCGTTTACCGCAGGGTCTGCAAGCGGCGGATTACTGCCCGCGGGGCTTGCGCTTTGCAGTGTGTATTTTGACAATCCGCTGTATTTGCAAACTGCCGAGGAAATCGGCGCGCAGTATTACAAAGATTTTATTGCGAAAGGCTTTTCCACAGGGGGACCGGGAGAAATCCTCTCCTGCCCCGACAGCGAGTCTGCCTTTGCGCTTTTGGAAAGTTATGTGGTGTTATACCGTGCGACCAATGAGCCGCAATGGCTGGCTTTCGCTGAGGCTACCGCCGCGCTGTGCGCGAGTTGGTGCGTGGGCTACAATTATCATTATAAAGACGATACGCAGTTTGCGGAACGCGGCGTTGCGACCACGGGCGCAGTTTGGGCGAATGTGCAAAACAAGCACGCCGCACCGGGCATTTGCACCATGTCGGGCGAGTCGCTTTTCCATTTATACCGTGCCACGGGCAACACCGTATATTTGGAGTTACTGAAAGATATTGCCCACAATATTACCCAGTTTGTGAGCACGCCCGAACACCCCATACGCGCGAGTTATGTTTGGCACAATAACCCAGCGCACAGGCAAAAAGTGGCGACAAGACGATTGACAAATGTTGTGCGCACACTGTCAAAAAGCAGCAAAGCAATGGAAAAACTGCTTGCGCCGACTTACAAAAATCTGTTCAACCCCGTCGGGCGTATCAATGAGCGCGTCAATCTTTCGGATTGGGAGGGCACGAACAATGTGGGCGAAGTGCCTTTGGGCTCCTGCTGGTGCGAGGTTTCCACGATGCTCACTTATTTGGAAATTCCTGCGGTGTATATTCAGCCCGACAAAGCCTTCTGCTTTGCGTTTGACCATATCGAATGTACGGTAATGGGCAAAAGTGAAGATACGCTGACCGTGGAACTGTATAACCCGACAGAATATGATACAGAGTACCGTATTTTCACAGAAAATTCCGCCGCCGGCGCGAAAGCGATGCCGATAGAACAGGCTTTGCCTTTAAAAACGGTATTTTTGCGTGCAGGCGAGCGTAAAACAATAAAATTGGACAGGGGAAAAGAAAATGCTTGAAATGAAAGGCCGCGATTTTTATTTAGACGGCAAAAAGTTTAATGTTTACTCGGGCGCGATGCACTATTTCCGTATTCCGCACGAATATTGGGAAGACCGCCTGTTAAAACTCAAAGCCGCAGGTTTTAACACGGTGGAAACCTATGTGGCGTGGAATATGCACGAACCGAAAGAGGGTGAATTCAACTTCCGGGGGCAGAACGATGTGGTACACTTCATTGCGCTTGCGCAAAAGGTAGGACTTTATGTCATTGTCCGCCCCGGCCCGTACATATGCGCTGAGTGGGAGTTCGGCGGTTTCCCCGCGTGGCTTTTAAAATACGATGATATTCAGCTTCGTTGCTACAACGAACGCTATCTGCATTTCGTCGAAAAATATTTCAATGTTTTACTGCCCAAGTTTGTGGATTTACAGATTACCCACGGCGGCCCCATCATCATGATGCAGTTTGAAAATGAGTACGGCAGTTACGGCAGAGATAAGAAATATCTTCGGTTTTTGCGTGACTTAATGCGTAAAAACGGCATTGATGTTACGCTGTTCACATCGGACGGAGAAAGCCGCTATCACCTTTCGGGCGGCAGTCTGGACGAGGAATTTAAGGTTGTCAACTTCGGCAGTTACCCGCAAGACGGGTTCCGTGATTTAAAGGCATATCAGCCCGACAAGCCCCTAATGTGCGGTGAGCAGTGGTGCGGTTGGTTTGACCATTTCCGTGAACAGCACCACCATTCCAATGCGGCTTATACCAAAAAGACCATGCCGAAGATGCTGAACGGTTTTTTTGAGGAAGACGCGAATTTCAACTTTTATATGTTCCACGGCGGCACAAACTTTGGCTTTATGGCGGGCGCAAATCACAACAATCACTTCTATATGCCCACCACCACAAGTTATGATTATGACGCGCCGCTGAACGAATACGGCGACTATACGCTGAAATATCACATCATGCGTGATATGCTGTGTAAAAAACAGGGCATCAACCCTGAATTGCCGCCGCGCCCGCAAACGCAGGCAATCGGCGATGTAAAACTTACAAATGCAGAACGGCTTTTCCCGAATATTGAGAAAATCGCCAATCATTTTGAGGACCACATTCCCCATTATATGGAGCATTACGGTCAGGATTACGGTATGATTTTGTACCACACGGAAATTGAGGGCGATTATCCCGACACCTCTATTACAGCAACAAATGTCCACGATATAGCGTATGTATATGTCAACCGCAAGTTTGTCGGCAAATATGATCGATCAAAACTTCGCAACAAGAAGGTCAAAAAAGCGGCTATGGCGAGCATTTTCGGTGAAGAAAGTTTTACATTCCCCGTCCCCGCTTTCAAGGGCAAGGTGGAAATCGACATTTTTGTTGAGGCAATGGGCAGAGTCAATTTTGACAAGAGAATCCATGACCGCAAGGGCGTTGATAAAATTTACATCGGCGAACAACTCGCTTTTGATTTCGATATTTACACTATTCCCTTTGACCGCTTCCGGGATTTGCCCTTTGCAGACAAAGCGGAAAGCGTTAAATGCCCTGCATATCTCAAAGGAAATTTTAAAGCGAACTCCAAGGCAGACTGCTTTGTGGATATCGGAAATTTCACAAAGGGCTATGTCTTTGTAAACGGCATCAACTTAGGTCGCTATTGGAATGTGGGCCCGCAAAGAACGCTGTATTTGCCGGGCGTATGGCTTAAAGAAGAAAACGAGATTGTCGTTTTGGAATTAGAGGGCTTTAAAAAGCCTTTGATAAAAATCATTGACAAACCTATTTTTAAGTAATACATAAGGGAGCGTTCCTTTTGCATACATTTTGTTTTACACTTGATTATAACGGCGAAACCCGTGCAGTAAACAAGCACTGGCAGTTTTGCGTGGGCAGTGGCCACGCCGCATTGGCGCACCGCTGTGACTATATGGAGCAGTTAAAGATTGTGCACGATGAATTAGGGATAGAGCGTGTTCGCTTTCACGGCATATTCAATGATGATATGCACGTTTGTGAAAAACTCTCGAGTCACCTGCCCGCAGTTTCGCGCAACAAAACAAAACTGTATAATTTTCATCAGGTAGCAAGTATCTATGACCGACTTTTAGAAATCGGTGTAAAGCCTTTTGTAGAATTGGGCTTTATGCCCTCGGCGCTTGCATCAGGCAAAAAAACGGTGTTTTACTATAAGGGTAATGTCACTCTGCCGAAAAAGATGGACGAGTGGCAGGAATTTATCCGTGCCTTTGCACGGTTCTTACTTTCGCGTTACGGCAAGGACGAGGTGCGCAGTTGGTATTTTGAAGTTTGGAATGAGCCCAATCTCGGTTGCTTTTTCAAAGGCGATATGCAAGATTATTACCGCCTGTATGCCGCTACGGTACGTGCGCTGAAAAGCGTGGACGAAAACTTGCAGGTGGGCGGTCCTGCTACCACTTGCAGTCGGCATTTGCCTGAATTTTTAAGCTTTTGCGAAAAAGAAAATGTGCCCGTGGATTTTGTAACCACGCACCAATACCCCACCGATGCGTTGGGGCACGCGCTGAACCGTGAACGCTTACAGCAGATTAAAAAATTAAAAACGCAACCGCCCGAAACCTCTATGCGGTCGCTGTTACAGCCCATATTTGACAATGTAAACGATTTTACTCCCGATTTAAAGGGATATATGACACGGGAAACAAAAAGAGCACGCAGTGAGGTGGGCAGTCTCCCCCTCTTTTACACGGAATGGAGCATCAGCTCCAACTGTGTGGCGGCCATACACGATACGCCCCGTGCCGCATCATTTTTAGTAAAAACCGTACTGGATAACCAAGGTATTATTGACGGTTCAAGTTATTGGACATTTTCCGATATTTTTGAAGAATTGTTCTTCTTCCCCGACCCGTTTTGCGGCGGATTTGGACTTTTGACCATTGACGGCATCCGCAAACCTGCATTTTGGGCGATGAAATTACTCGCCGCCCTTCCCGATAATCGTTACTGTTTGCCCATTACCGACAAAAATGTGGAAATGACCGCATTTCGAGGGGAAAACGGCAATCTGTTCCTGATGCTCTATGCACAGAATTTTGCAGATGAACATAAGAACTACACCGTTTCCCTTTCGGTGGAAAATGCGCCCACATTTCAACAAGCGGTGATACAGCGTGTAAACAGCCGTTCGGGCAATCCGGTATCACTTTGGGAAGAAATGGGCAAACCTGCCGTACTTTCCAAAGATGATTTTGAAAAACTGCAAACCGCTTCGCAGATAACAACCGAAACACTGCTGATAAATAATACAAAACCTTTTGCGACACTCGATATTACATTGGAAGATAACGAGGTTGTTTTAGTGGAATTACAGAGTTAAACAAGAATATGTAGGAGGAAACAATATGCAGCATTGGGTATTGCGATTTGACGGTGCACCGTCGGAAATCAGAGAGGAAAACGGCAAAATTGTTCTTGAAAACGAGCTTGTGCGTCGTGAAATTGAAACAGAGGGGTGTAAAACAGTATCTCTTAAAAATCTGCAAACGAATTTGGAAATGGTCAGCGCCGCCCGCTCTGACTTTGCCGTAAAAATCGGCACAAAGACCTATGACGGTAAGGATTTTTCTTTCACGGAATACAAATGTGTTCCCTGTCTTGCGCGTGTGCCTTTTAAGGCTTCGCCTACCATGACCTATGCAGGCACATATCCGCCCCCCGGCAAGGCTGTGGAACTGATTTACAAGGGCAAGGAAATGCCTGTAAAGGTTACCGTGCGCTATGAAATTTATGACGGTATGCCTGTTGTGATGAAAGTTTTGACCGTTGAAAACTGCGGCGATGACGCACTTACGGTGGACAACGTTTTTACAGATGTAATGGAAATTACCGAAAACCGTGACACGCTGTTTGTAGACAGCGACTACAACTCCACCACGCAGTTTTATGGCTTGGAGCTTTCAAAATACGCTAAGAACTACGCAAGATACCATTACGATGTTTTGGAGGTTGCGCCCTTACAGCGTATGAATGTAAAACTCCAAAAGAATGAAACGGTTGACTCCATCGTGGCATATGAACTGCTCTTTAACACCGATTATTACGAAAACCGTTTGATTGAGGTTAAAGAAATGTACCGCCGTATAGCGCCCTGGTGCACGGATAACGTACTTTTCTTCCACCTTATCTCCAACAACAGCCGCACGATTCGCAAGGCGGTTGACCAGTGCGCTGAAATCGGTCTTGAAATGATTATTCAGTCCTTCGGCTCGGGTGTGAATATGGAAAGCGATTGCGACCGTTATTTAAACCGCATCAAAAAAGCCTATGATTACGGTCATCAAAAGGGTTTGCGTATGGGTGCATATACCCTCGCCTATGTGAAAAATTATCGCCCCGTTAAGGGTGACGAGGCATTGAACCACGACGGCAGTCACATTTGCCGTTGCCTTGCCTGCGACTGGGCAGACCAATATATGAAAAATGTTCTCCGTTTTATTGACCGCACAGGTGCAGATGCGGTGGAAATTGACGGGCCTTACGGAATGCTGCTGTGCTCCGGCGGCAAAACCCACCGTCACGATGATTTTACCGACTCGCAGTATAAGCAATGGAAAGCCTCGGTTGTGGATTGGTACAAAGAATTAAAATCCCGCGGCATTTACATAAACGCGCCCGACTGGCATTTCTTAAACGGTATCAACCGTTGCGGCGTTGGATATGAGGAAATCGCATTCTCCGAAAAACGTCAGGAACAACTTGTAACCTCCCGTATTTACTACTATAAGGGTACATTTGACAAGAACCCGTCACAGGGCTGGGGCTTCTTGCCTTTGAATGTATATCACGGCGGCGGCAAGGATGCGCAATTCTTCCCCACAGAGCAAAATGCCTTTGAATTCGACTGGGCAATGGCACAGTTGACTGCAAGCGGCGTTTGGCCCACCATTCGTGGCAAAAAGGTATATGACAGCGAAAAGGGCAAAGAGATTTTCAAAAAATGGGTAACGATTTTCAAGAAGTACCGCCATATACTCAACGGCATTACGGTACACTTTATGCCGCCCCGCATTGATACCGACCGCCCCGACCGCACAACCTGCATTGACGCCATTATGAATCAGCTCCCCTACGGTGATGAGCGTGGATTTGTAATGTTCTTTAACCAGACGGACAAGGAGCGCACCGAGGAAATTACATTGCCTGTATATTACACGGGACTTACAGACCTTCCTGCGCCCCCTGCACCCTTCGAGAATACTAAAAACTGTGATGTTTCTTATCCGCTTTACGGTGAGGAAATCGCGCCACTTGTGATTAAAGCCCGTGACGGCTCTACACGCACATATATCACGGACGAAAAGGTGATTGATAAGCCCATTCCTCCCCTCGCGGAGGCTGAGGACACCGACCGTGAAATCTGCATTTCTGCTGAGGATAAAGCGCCAGAACTGTATAAAATCGACACAAACGGAAATGTGCATATGAAAATTACCCTGCCTGCAATGTCTTACCGTTGGTATGTTTTGCGTGCACCTGAGAAAGGAAACGAATAATAATGAAAGAAGTATTAAAAACCGCCGTTGTCGGCTTAGGGCAACGCGGTATGCAGTTAATTGAGCCCATGCTGAGAATGGACGATGTGCAAATCGTCGGCGTTTGCGACACATACGAGGACCGTGTGGAACATGCGGCAAAAACGGTGGCAGAATCTTCAGGTGTATCTCCGTTACAGACAAAGGATTACAATGAAATCCTGAATATTGATGATTTAGATGTGGTTGTCATTGCCACCTCATGGGAAAAGCACATTGAAATTGCCATTAAGGCTATGAAAAAAGGTATTTTCACGGCTATGGAGGTAGGCGGCACCTACAATTTGCAAGAGTGCTTTGATTTGGTTGAAGCGAAAGAGGCAAGCGGTACGCCTTTCTTCTTCCTGGAAAACTGCTGTTACGGTCAGAGAGAACTGATGTGCTTAAATATGGCCCGTCAGGGGCTGTTCGGTGAAATCGTGCACTGTGACGGCGCGTACTGCCACGATTTAAGAAACGAGGTTTCTTTCGGTAAAGAAAACCGCCACTATCGCCTTGAACACTATAAGCATCACAACTGCGAAAACTACCCCACGCACGATTTGGGGCCGATTGCCAAGATTTTGAACATCAATCGCGGAAACCGTATGGTGCGCCTTGTTTCTATGGCAAGCAAATCCTGCGGACTGAAACAGTATATCCGTGATAAAAAGGCCGATGACGCAGAACTTATGAACACCCAGTTTAAACAGGGCGATATTGTAAAAACACTTATCACCTGTGAAAACGGCGAAACAATCACATTAACCCTTGATACAACGCTCCCCCGCATTTACAGCCGCCAGTTTACCGTGCACGGCACAAAGGGTATGTATCAGGAGGACGGCGATTATGTGTTCCTTGAAAAAGATTTCGACGGAGATATTGCCGAAATTGATATGGACCCCCAAAAGATTTGGAAGAATGCGGATAAATACGCAAAAGACTACAACAACGACCTTTGGCTCCATAAATCCAAGGGTATGCTGGAAAGTGGTCACGGCGGTATGGATTACCTTGTTCTGCGCGCTATGGTCAACGCCGCTAAGGGCGAAACAGCCCCTGCAATTGATGTATATGACGCGGCATCATGGATGTGCATTACGGCGCTTTCCGAGCAGTCCATTCAAAACGGCAATGCACCTGTGGAAATCCCCGATTTCACAAAGGGTAAATATAAAACACGCACGGACAAATCCACGGGGAAATATGCACTTGATTAAAAATTAGGAGGGCATTTATGAAAAAGTTTCAAAAGATTTTATGTTTGAGTTTGGCTGTGCTTTTCGTACTGTCCCTCGCCTCTTGCACAAAGCAGACAGGGATAACAGAATTAAAAGCCGCACCGACCAATTTAAGCGTACCCGAAGTACGGGAACGGGAAGTTTTGGACGGCGATATTTTTGTTTCTCCCAACGGTGATGACACGAATAACGGCACAAAAGAAGCGCCTGTAAAGACCGTTGAACGGGCGTTGGAACTCGCGCGCGTGCTTACAAAAGAAGAAAAGGTCATTTCCTTTGCCGCAGGCGAATACAATGTGACCGCCGTTACGCTGACTGCACAAGACAACGGAACAACGATTTTCGGCGACGGGGAAGTCATTTTCAACGGCGGTGTTACACTGAACAGCGCGGATTTTGTTCCGTACAAAGACAACATTCAGGTGCTGGATTTGGCAAAATACGGCGTTACAAAAGAACAAATCGGCGATGTGAAAGCCTTTGGGCAATACAATCAAGCAGAAAAATATGACGAAGCCGGCAGTTTGTACTGTGAACTGTTCTTTGACGGTGCGCGTATGACGCTCGCCCGCTATCCCAACACAGGAGAAGACCTGAAAACAGGTAAAATTTTAGATAACGGCGACTCCAAGGAAACATACACCTCTGCGGGTACCGTTCAAAATCCTGATTGGGCAGATATGAAAAATCCCCGTGGCGGTACATTCGGTGCTGACAAAGCCCTTACCGACCGTATGGCAACCTGGCAAAACAGCCCCGATATTTGGCTGTTCGGCTATTTCCAATATGATTGGGCGGACTCCACCACCCCCCTCGCCGCTTTCACCGCGGACAGCATTACCACAAAATACGCCAGCGTTTACGGCTTTAAAGAGGGTGCGCCCTACTATTTCTTCAATGTGTTTGAGGAATTGGACACAGCCGGCGAATGGTACATTGACAAGGAAGATTTAAAACTGTACTTTATTCCCCCCGCCGATTTTGCGGGCAAAACAATACAACTTTCTTTGGAAACAGAGGATTTATTCACCTTTGACAATGCTGAAAGCATAACGATTGACGGCATTACAATGTGCGGTACCCGTGCAAACGCCGTAAAAGGTACAGGCAACAACATTACCGTGAAAAACTGCACAATCAAAAATGTTGCAGGCACCGCCATCGAATTAGAGGGCAATCAAATTCTTGTAGAAAACAACGAAATCACCGCAACAGGTAAGGCGGGCGTTGTGCTTACAGGCGGAGACCGTGAAACGCTCTGTTCTTCCGAAAATGTTGTTACAAACAACCTTATCTACAACTGGTCGCAGGTATACAGAACCTATCAAGCGGCGGTGGCACTCCACGGTGTGGGTGCGATTTGCAGTCACAATGAGATTTACAATTCCCC
>JBJEPV010000033.1:0-2947 GCA_051881415.1 Candidatus Fimenecus sp. | reverse complement strand
AGCATAGTACCCATTTGCATCCGGCAAAGCCCAAAAAGCCGTGTTGTTTTCGTCGGATTTTGCAACATTTTGCACACAGTAGGGGGTAAAGCCCAAATAGGCGGTATTTCTGTCCGTATCGGTTTGCGGTGTCACATCTAAAAAGTCGAATGAAACCGTTTGCCGGAATTCCTTATTTTCCGGTAAGGTGAACCGAATGGTGTGCTTGCCTTGTTTTAAATCTACTGTGTAGCTGATAACATTGGTGAAATCATCTTTTAATGTGGATGAAAGGGGCAAATAGTTTTCTGTCTCTTCACCGTCCACCGATACGAGCAATTCTATATCGGTGCGCTCTCCTTTATCCGCCTGTGAGCCGTCCGCGTTATACTGTATATTGTTTGCACCGTTGCCATAGACCAAATCCAACGAATAACTGCCGTCTTTCGGTATTGTGACGGTAAATTCCACACCACTCGTTTCAGCGCTGTTTGCTTTAACCAATGTATATTCCGATGCGGCGTATGCGACATTGCTGTCGGCTTTTGCCGTACCGAACAGTGTGGCATTCTCCGCTTCATAGCGGGACATCGGGATTTCGGTTTCGGGAATTTCTTTTGAAGCGGCGTCCATACTGTCCGAATACGGGGTAACGGTAATGTGATAGGACTGTGTATATAAAATATCATCTAAATCTATGCGAACATTGCCGTCTGCAACATCATAATACTTTGCAAATTTGATTTTCGGCGCGGAAACTTCTCCCGAAAGGCCTTTGTAATCTACATATTCTGCGGTTACAAATACTTTTTCGGCAGTTTTAAAGCTGTCGGTTTTATCTAAGTTCTCCAAAATAATTGTGGAATCGCGGTTACTGCCGCCGGCAAGAATTTGAATTTCGCCTTTTTCTTCGTCAATGGTCGAAAGTCCCGTAAACCCTTTATATTTTAATTTTTTGGACTGACGGGTTAAAAATTTGCCAAAATTGCTTTGGAAAAGGTCTTTTGATGTGCTTTGTACGGTTTCACCGGACATTGCGTTGTACCAAAAATATGCCCACCAGTTGCTGTTGGGCGTGGTATCGTCCGCCGCCACATCCGAAAGATTGTTCGCAAGCCGCCAATAGGCAACACAGCCTTCACATTTCACGCTTTCAATCCTGGAAATCCATTTGACTGACTCTCCGGGAATGCCGTTTGTGGACATTAACCCGTATTCCGTAATGCATACAGGCATTTTTTCAATACCAAGCTCTTGGCAAAGTGCATCATAATCTGCAAAATGCTCTTCCCACATATATAAGGAGTTTGTGCCCAACTCATGCCAAATCATGGTGTCGGGCAGACAATTTTCCGATTTGCAGTATTCTAAAAATTCTTTTATGTATTCTGATTTATAACTACAATAACTCGGGCCGCCGATTTTGGCGTCCGCATCGATAGAGCGCACGAGCGTGTAAGTGGCTTTCCAGGCTGCATAGGTTTTTTGGCGGTTTTCGTATTCTTTAAAATCACCGTACCATTGCCCGTTATCCATTTCATTATATATGCAGTAAACCACATTATCTGCATAGTCTTTTTGCGCGGTTTCTGTCACGGTTTGTTTTACGCGCTCGTGATATTGCTCTAAGGAGTCGAACTGATAGTACCAAGTGTCATACATATCTTGTGTGTAGACAATAATTTCTTTGCCGCCGGCCGAAAAGAAGGTGTCTGCGACTTGGTCCACATCCCCGACAGGATGCTGTAATCCGCCGAGTGTTTTGGTGGAGAGGGTGGAAACGCCGATGCTCTCCGCCATTTCTTTGGTCGGAATATCGGGCTCGGCAAAGCCGTACAAAAAACCGGAAGCGCCGTTTGTAACAGACCCTGTTTTTTGTGCAAAATCAAAGGTGGTTTTCGGTCGGTTTTCGGCATAAATACAGCCGACGGTAATACCGATTGTCGCTGCGATGCAGACTGCCGCAGTCAGAATAGCGGTTACTGTTTTTTTGGTACGTTTTTTCATAGGCAAATTCCTCCGCGCGTGATTGCGTTCTTTTGGTATTTTACCATAAATATACATACAAAACAACTGTAATTACACTTTTTTCTCTTTGGAAAACAAAGTATATGTGCCGACGGCAAGCAAAAACACGGCGAACAGTACGGAAATATATTTTGTGTCTAAATTCTTCAAAAACACAGTTCCGATTGCCACACCGGCACTGCCGCCGAGTATCAAAGGCAGAACAAACTTCCATTGTATGATTTTTTGCCTGGTATAAATTATTACCGCTGTTACGGCGCAGGGAATAAAAAAGAGCAAATTTATGCCTTGTGACACAAGTTGCGGTAGGTGACGCACCATTGTTAAATATAAAATCAAAACACTGCCGCCGCCGAGCCCCATAGCACCGACCGCAGCCGACACAATCAGTGCCACCGCATCTAAAAAATTTACAGATTCCACAGCATCCTCGCTCCCGCCCAAATCATAAATACCGCAAACACTTTGCGCAGTGCCTCGGATGACATTTTTTTAAATACCAAAGTCCCGAGTACTGCCCCGGCTGCGGCAAAGGGGATAATCCAAATTCTCGGAAAAAAATTGACATACGCCTGTTTTGCGTATATAATAAAACTAAATATTGTCAGGGGTAAAATGACCGCTACGGCGTTTGCTTGCGCCTGCTTTTGGTCACACCCGCACTTTTTTAAAATCGGTACGGCAAGTATGCCGCCGCCTGCACCCAACAGGATGTTGACAACACCGACCAACACACCCAAAAGCGCTAAATTGATTTTTTTCATTACTTTCACCGTATTTATAGTTTGATAACGGGAGCTGATTATTCTATGCAAACCAAATTTAAGTCCGGCGTCAATCTGTTTCTTGTGCTATTTATGGTTGCTTTTCATATTGTGCTTTTGTTGCTGTTGACTTCGCCGATTTTTGCAGATACAAAGGTCGGCCTGCGTTTCGGCAT
>JBJEPV010000032.1:0-2948 GCA_051881415.1 Candidatus Fimenecus sp. | reverse complement strand
CTAAGCAGTGTGCCCCAACCGAGGGCATACTCCGCAACCAACGGATTGCCCTCCATTTCCAAATTCGGTGTGGCAAGGTAAGTTAACCCCAAATCCGCAACTGTCATCTCACAGTAAAATATGGTGAAAAACCAAAACCGTATTCTGTTTTTATCCTGTTGCCCCATTAATCCAAGTCCCGAGCAACGCGGTACCCCCGAGCGGTCGCATCAGCAATTCTGCCGGTTTTTTCTGCATCGCCGATGCAATAAATCCGCGCGTAACGGCTCTTTAAAAGCGTGTATAAAGCGTTATCCGAGCGAACACCCAAAGAAAGTACCACGAAGTTTGTGTCTATATTTTTCTTTTGTTGCGTTTTTGTATCCTGTACCTCAATGCAATCTTCATGAATTGCACATAATTTGTGTGCGGGTAAAAATTCCGTACCCGCCGCCGAAAGGCGCGGCATACAGTCGTCAATATGCTGCATCCAGGTGCCGGGCGCAATGGAATCCGCCATTTCCACCACCGTCACACGGTTGCCTTGTGCACAAAGCAGTTCGGCAGTTTCAAGACCGGTCATCCCCGAGCCGATAACGGCTACCTTCCGCTTGGTCAGTTGGATGGTGCCGTCTAAAATTTCGGTGGTTGTGCATACATTCGGTAAATCCACACCCGGAATAGAACGCGGTTTGACAGATGAAGCGCCTGTGGCAATTATCACGGCATATGGAGAAAGTGAAGCAATCAATTCGGGTGTAGCCTCAGTATTATACCGAATTTCGGCACCGTTATGCAAAGCGGCAGTTACCAAATCTTCGATACACCAGTTAATTTTATCCTTTAAAGGCGGCTTGTTTGCAAGCTGTAACTGCCCGCCGGCTTCGTGCTGTTTCTCTAAAACAATCGGTTTAAAGCCGCGTTTGCCCAAGGTCTCCGCCGCAGAAAGTCCCGCGGGGCCTGCACCGACGATGACAACGGTTCTGCCGGCACCGT
Organism: Candidatus Fimenecus sp.; assembly: GCA_051881415.1. Classification (GTDB taxonomy): domain Bacteria; phylum Bacillota; class Clostridia; order Oscillospirales; family Acutalibacteraceae; genus Fimenecus. The sequence goes on along the minus strand of JBJEPV010000032.1, from coordinate 1,973 downwards.
CACGCGAAAGCACTTCTTTTTCATGCCCTAATTTCGGGTTGACAGAGCAGTTCGCATGTGTGCCTTTATAAGCGTTGTGTTGCATACTTTCCATACAATATAAGCAGCATATACAGCGTTTGATTTCATCGGCCTTGCCGTTTTTGGCCTTATTTGCCCAATGAGGGTCTGCAATATGCGGTCTGCCGAGACACACAAAGTCCTGTATGCCTTCTGCAAGCTGTTCTTCTGCCTGTTCGGGGGAACGGATTAAGTTTGCGGCAAGTACAGGGATAGAAATCTCTTTTTTTACTGCCGCCGCCATATATTTACGCCAACCGGGCTCGAACGAGGTCGGCTCCAACCAATAGTTGTATGTATCATAGCCTGCCGAAGACACATCAATGGCATCCGCACCCATTTTTTCAATTTCTTTTGCCATTTTTACGCCGTCCGTGAGTGTATACCCCACACCGGGTTTGCCGATTTCTTTGTAGCATTCGTCAACGGAAAGACGCACAATGACCGGGAAATCCTTCCCGCAGGCAGACTTAATACCTGTGAGGATTTCCGAAAGAAAACGCAAACGATTTTCAAAACTGCCGCCGTAGCAATCGGTGCGTTGATTGGTATAGGGGCTTAAAAACTGTTGGATTAAATATCCGTGAGCGGCGTGCAGTTCTACACCGTCTGCACCGGCTTTTTTTGCGCGCACCGCACCGTCAATAAACTGTTGAATAATTTTGCGGACTTCCTTGACGGACATTTCACGGTTTAAACTTTCCGCGGAATACGCGCGTGCACAGGCAGAAGGGGAGGAGGTTTTTAAAACAAAATCCTTCTCCATCAGTTTTTTGCCCATAGGTGCAACCTTATAAAACAAATTGTCATAGAAATTCCCAATCAGGCGGTGCATGGCAATCGACACGGGTACCGTGCCCATCATCAGCCCGAGGTTTTGCCGCCCCGGATGGTGAAGCTGAATAAACATTTTTGTACCGTGACGGTGTATGCGGTCAATCATTTCTTTTAAGGGGGCAATGTGATAATCGTGGCTGATGGCGAGTTGTGCAAACGCCGAAGCGCCGCTGAAATCGTTGACACGGGTAATTTCCGTGACAATCAAGCCCGCACCGCCGATGGCGCGTTCCTCGTAATAGTTCATCATGGTTTCGGTCGGTGTGCCGTCAAATTGCCCGAAGCCGAGCATCATCGGGGGCATCACGACGCGGTTTTTGATTTCGACATTGCCGATTTTGCCGGGTGTAAACAGTTTTTCGTAAGCCATTTTCTTTTCTCCTTTAACTTTCGGAAACAGTAATCGGGGAAACCGACAGTTTGGTAATGCGCGGTGCAAAAGCGGTTTTCCCGTTGAATTGATAACTGCCGTTATTTGAGAAGGTGATGGTATTTTCACCTGCCGCAAGGTAAACGGTAATGACCTTCGTTTTCAAGGTTTCCCAACTGTATGTGTTACGGAAATAATAGTTACCGCGGTCTTCATTGTTTACGGTAAGCGTAATGTACCGTTCCACTAAATCCACATTGTAGTCATGCACGCCGCCTTCTTCGTTGTTGGCGTAAGTGAATGTGAATTGATAATATCCTGCCTGCGGCGCAGTGTAGGTTACGGTTGCGGCACCGTCTGTGTCGGAGCTGACGCCGTCGATATAGACGTTTATCTGTGAACTGAGCATTGCGGTCATCGTTTTCACGGCAAGATCTTCCAATTTTGCACTGCCGGAAAGGGTAAAATCTTCTGCAAAATAATCCGCGGTGTTGTCATTTTGACCCGCATCATACCAAGTGACATCTGTGACAGCCGCGTTGCCGACATTTACGGAAAGACTGTTTAGCCCGTGCCGCAAATAGAGTATACAGCGATAGGTATTATTATCTATGGAAGTAAAAGATACGGTATCAATCCGTGTCCCGTTCACCGTAAGTGCAGTGGGTGCAGTTTTGCTTATAATCTGTACAGCATAGTACCCATT
>JBJEPV010000031.1:0-15686 GCA_051881415.1 Candidatus Fimenecus sp. | reverse complement strand
AATTAGAGCCTGTTTTTAACAACATCGGTTCCAAAAAAATGTTCGAGTATTCGTTCGTTTTGGAGGATTGTGAAATCCGCGAGCCTGCAAAGGCAAAAGGGGTTGTTGAAAACCGCGCGGGGGTAGTTACCTTAACTGCCGATACGGTTTTGGAATACCAAACCGTTTGTGACCGTTGCTTAAAACCGCTTACCCGTACCGTGCAAAAGCAATTTGTGCACACGCTCGTCTCCACCCTCAATGATGAGGACAATGACGATTTCATTTTGGTCGAGGATATGCACTTCGATTTAGATGAACTTCTGCGGGAGGACATTTTGCTGCATATTCCGACGAAAGAGTTGTGCAAGCCCGATTGTAAAGGGCTGTGCCCGATGTGCGGGGCGGATTTGAATGTAACAACCTGTTCCTGTAAGCCGCCTGTTGACCCGCGCCTTGCGGTGTTGCAGTCGCTGCTTGACGACGAAGAACCGTAATTTAACATAAGGAGAGCAAAGAAAATGGCAGTACCGAAGAGAAGAGTTTCCAAAGCAAGAAGAGATAAGAGACGCTCCAACGTCTGGAAAATGTCCGCGCCCGAGCTTCAAAAATGCCCGAACTGCGGCGAGTACAAAAGACCGCACAGAGTTTGCGCAGTATGCGGCTACTACAATGGCAGACAGGTCGTTGTGAAAGAATAAGCCTAAGCTTTGCAAATTGATTTTGTACGTCAGAAAGGTGGAGAAGGTTTTTACTTCCCCGCCTTTTTCTCGTGCGGAAAGGCGGTAACCTATGCCGGTTGAAATACAGTCCGTGAAACGGTTTTCCCGCAGTTGGTTTGCGGGCGTGCGCGCAGGGGACAGCCTCTTAACCGTGGACGGGTACGAAATTGAAGATGTGCTGGACTACGATTTTCGTTTGAGTTTTGCGCCCGTCACCGCAGAGTTTCAATGCGGCGCCAAGCGAAAAACCGTGCAGTTTAAAACGGCAGATACAGGCTTGCAGTTTGCCACCTATTTGATGGACAAACAACAGCATTGCAAAAATAAATGCATTTTCTGCTTTATTGACCAACTGCCTGCGGGAATGCGCGAAAGCCTGTATTTTAAAGACGACGACTCGCGCCTTTCGTTTTTGTTCGGGAATTATATTACGCTGACCAACATTTCCGAACACGAAATCGAGCGCATTATCCAAATGCATATCAGCCCCGTCAACATTTCCGTGCACACCATGAACCCGCAACTGCGCGTGGAAATGATGAAAAATAAGCACGCGGGCGAAGTGCTTTCCGTATTGCGGCGCTTTGCCGACGCGGGCATAACGATGAATACCCAGCTGGTGCTTTGCCCGGGGTTCAACGACGGCAAAGAACTCGAATACAGTTTGCAAGAACTTGCGAAACTCTATCCGGCGGTGCAAAGCATTGCCGCCGTGCCCGTGGGTTTAACGAAATTCCGCGAAGGGCTTTGCCCGATTAAGCCGTATACGAAAGAGACCGCGGGGGAGGTTATCGACATTCTTGAAGCCTTCTCCACAGCATTCAAAGCACAACACGGCGTGCGCCTATGCTACCCGGCGGACGAATTTTTCTTAAAAGCCGAGCGTCCGTTGCCGAACGGCGACTATTACGACGGCTATCCGCAAATCGACAACGGCGTGGGGCTTTGGACTTCTTTGCAAGAAGAGTTTTACGAGGCGCTCGGCACTTGCACGCAGAAATCCAAATACAAAAAATTGACGTTGGCAACCGGTGCGGCGGCGTATCCGCTGCTTTGTGAATTGTGTGCCGCGGCACAAGAAAAAATCGGTTGCAAAATCGAGGTTGTCAAAATCATCAATCACTTTTTCGGGGAACAAATCACCGTCGCGGGGCTGTTAACGGGTAAGGATTTGCTCGAACAACTGAACGGCCGCGATTTGGGCGAGGCGTTGCTCATCCCGCTTGTAATGACGATTGACTATACTTCCCATTCGACCGAAAACAATAAATTTTTAGACGATATTACCTTGAAAGAAGCAGAAAAAACGCTCGGCGTGCCCGTCATTCCGACAGGCAATGTTGGGGAAGAACTGCTTTCCAACCTTTTGGGGGTGTAAAAATGGCAAGACCCGTTGTGGCGATTGTCGGCAGACCGAATGTCGGCAAAAGTACCTTATTTAACAAATTGGTCGGCAAACGGCTTTCGATTGTCGACGATACCCCGGGCGTCACGCGCGACCGTATTTACGGCGACTGCGAGTGGCTCGGGCACAATATGTTGCTTGTGGATACGGGCGGCATTGAGCCGTATTCCGACGATGTGATTCTGTCGCAGATGCGCCGCCAGGCAGAATTGGCGATCGACAGCGCCGATGTTATCATATTGGTGACGGATTTGCGCACGGGCGTGGTCGCCACCGACCAGGAAGTCGCGGCAATGCTCCAAAAAAGCGGCAAACCGATTGTGCTGTGCGTCAATAAATGCGATACCGTCGGTGAAATCCCGCCCGAATTCTACGAATTTTACAATCTCGGACTCGGCGACCCCGTGGCGGTTTCCTCCGTGCATGGGCACGGCACGGGCGACCTTTTGGACGAAGTTTTAAAATATTTGCCCGAGCAGACCGAGGACGAATTGGACGGCGAAACCGTCCGCGTGGCAGTCATCGGCAAACCGAATGTCGGCAAATCCTCGCTGATTAACGCCATTTCGGGCGAAAACCGCGCGATTGTCTCCGACATTGCGGGCACCACGCGCGACGCAACCGACACAATCGTCGAAAATCAGTTCGGCAATTTTGTGTTTATTGATACTGCGGGGCTTCGCCGCAAAAGCAAGGTCGAAGACCAAATCGAAAAATATTCGGTCATTCGCGCGAGAATGGCGGTCGAGCGCGCCGATGTGTGCGTGATTATGATTGACGGCACCGAAGGGTTTACCGAGCAGGATTCCAAAGTGGCGGGCATTGCGCATGACCTCGGCAAGGCGTGCATTATCGCGGTCAATAAGTGGGACGCTGTCTCGAAAGACGGCAAAACGATGGACAAAGAGCGCAAAAAACTGATGAACGATTTTTCGTTTATGAGTTACGCGCCGATTATTTTCATTTCCGCCAAAACGGGGCAGCGGCTTGACCGCCTGTTTGAACTGATTAAATTTGTCAACGAACAAAATGCCATGCGTATTTCGACGGGGAAACTCAACGAAGTGTTGGCAGATGCGACTACCCGCGTTCAGCCCCCCACCGACAAGGGCAGACGCTTAAAAATCTATTATATGACGCAGGCGTCCACCCGCCCGCCGACATTCGTTTGCTTTGTCAACAGCAAGGATTTGTTCCATTACAGCTATCAGCGGTATATTGATAACCAAATCCGCGAAGTCTTCGGGCTTGAGGGTACGCCCACGCGTTTCATCATTCGTGAACGCGAGGGCAGAAACGGCAAAAAGGATACAAAATAAAACGAATAAAATACGAAGCAGAAATTTCTTAGAATTTCTGCTTTTTTTCTGTTTGTACTCTGTTAGAGAATTGTTTTTCCGTCTTCCATTCGGTAGAATGAACAAAAAAAGAGGTGTGTGAAATTATGAAAAAAGCTCTATCTATTCTTTTGGCTGTGCTGATGGTTATCGGACTTGCAGCATGTGGAAAAGGAACGAATGAGACGGACAAAAATGCATTGCAGAATGGCTTGGCTGATTATACAGGCGGCGTGAAGTGGACAGATTCACTGTATGATTTCCAAATCAAATTAGACGGTACAGTCTATCAGTTCCCAATGACTCTGTCTGATTTTATGAAGCAAGGTTGGACTTTTTCCGACAGAGAAGATAAAGATGTTATTCTAGAAGCAGAGACGTACGATTTTTGCCATATGACATATAATGGTGAAGTCGAGCTAATGGTTGAAGTTGTGAACTTTGCAAAAAGTGCATTGCCGATTACAGATACCTATATCGGCGGCATAAGCGTAAGCGATGCATGGTGGGAAAACGGACAAAAAAGTGCAGAAATGGCAAAAGGCGTTGTGTTGGGAACTTCTACCGAGGCGGATATTACTGCGGCATACGGGAGTCCGGTTGACACCTATGATGGTTCTTCGTATAAGGACTTAGAGTATGAAGTGGATATAAACAGTAAAATCACATTTGAAATTGATACGGAAACCGGCATATTGCGCAAGGTTGAATTGGAAAATCTTGTCAAGCCGGAGAATTTTAAGGAAACTTCCGTCAGCGATGAAAAACCGGCATATATAAAAGACTATCAGGCGCCCACCGAACTCGGCACGGATATGAAATCCGGTATTCTTGAAATTGACGGCGCGTTATATCAAATGCCGATTCCTGTTACGGCATTTATTGAGAACGGCTGGACATTGCAAACACAGCAATCCGATGCAACTGTTGCCGGTACCGGCAGAGGAGACTTAGTGATTTCCAAAAACGGAAAGAGCATGTCTTTGAGGGTGAAAAATAATATGCCCAACGAGTTGCCGATTGAATACACCGTGGTGGAAGACATTTCTTTTTATGATGATGACATTCCCGCCAAACTGCCGAATGGGATATATTACGGAATGCCTGTTGCTGAATTTGAAGCGGCAATAGCAAACACGGCGTATACAACAGACACCGAAAGCAGTTATGCAAAGTATTATCTATTTGCAACGAAAACCTATTCGGACGGTACTTTTGAAGAAGGCATTCGTATCGGTGTTGCATATGATGAGCCGAATGCAGTCAGCAATATATCTATTCGTATTTCCGCAGGAGAATAAATAGACTCCCGTTTCATCATTCGTGAACGCGAGGGCAGAAACGGCAAAAAGGATACAAAATAACAGAAAAGCAACCGCGCCGCAAACGCACGGTTGCTTTTCTGTGTTATGCATAATATTCAATGGTACACTTGGCTTGAATATCGTTTAAATCCCGAATGTCTGCAATAGAACCGTCATTTTTGATGCGTATACAGCGTAACGAAGGCGGTGCCGCTTCACTGGTGACAATGGTTTTATCTACCCGGCACGATTCGGAGAATTGCAGGGTGGTCAAATACGGGTTGCCGCAAAATGCAATCCCCGAGAACACCAAGTGCGTATCTGCCGGTGTGACGAATACAGAGTCCTTTTTGCCGGGCGGATACCAAAATACATCATAATATTCCACGCCGTTCGAGATAACGGATGCTCTCTTGCAGTACAAAACGCCGTCTTTTGCATAATATTCCGTGTTACCGTCCGCAACGGAAAAAGCGGACAAATTTGTGCAACCCAAAAAGTTTACGCGTGTTGCACTGACGCTTGAAAATCGTTTGGGAAAGACAACGCTTTCCAAATACGGATTGTCTTGAAAAGCATGGCCGGCAATGGAGCGTGCGTATGATGCTATGGTACACTGCTTGTCTGTTCTGCCGGGCGGATAATATACAAGCGTATCGGATATATCCTCATAGACTGCGCCGCCGCTGGTATACATACGGCCGTTGTAGGACAGGTTCGGATTTTGCCGTTCGGTAAAGGAGACACTGCTCAATTTCGGACAACCGGTAATCAATTTGTGAAAGGAATAGTAGTAGGCTTTTTCGCCTGCCGTGTTCACCATATATGCCGAGGTTGCATACGGCAAGGTAATCGAAGTTAAATTCGGCAAATCGGAAAAGACGGCTGTGTTATACGGCAAATAGAGCATCCCGGAGTCGTCCGATGTTCCTTCAAACTGTATTTTTTGAATTTTGCTGTTGTTTGCAAACAGATTTTCCCCGAGATACGAAACATGCTTGCCGTCCATATAGGCGGGAACGGTGACAATACTGTCATTGCCTGTGTATTTGGTGAGCTTTACCGCGCCGTTTTGTTCCGTCCATTCCCATTTTGCACTGTTGGCAGGCGGCGCAACAATCGGCTCCTCGGGTTGCGATTCGGTTGGTGCTTCGGTGGGGGTGCTCGGTGCAGTCGGAGCACTTTCCGTCTCGTTGGTGGCGGTTCCGGTGTCGGCGGAACCGTCTGTGCCGGCATGGTCATCGCCTTGGGCGGTGGTTTCTTCGCTGTTCCCGAACAGCCTGTCCCAAAAACCGCCGGATTGAGAAGTGCTTTCTTCCGTGCTTTCGCCCGGATGAAAGAGCTTTTCAAAAAATCCCTGTGCTTCGGTGGTGATTTCCACGGTTTCGGTGACAATTTCACCTGCCGCGTCGGTAACAAACTCCCCGTTTTCTTGTGTAACGGGCACTTGCGTGGTTTGTAAGACGGCGGGCGCGGTGTTCCGGTTTGCGGTTTGCACAGCCAAAAAACATATGCCGCAGGTCACAAACAGCATCGCCGTACAGGCAAGTATGCGCGTCCGTTTTGTGCGCCAAAATAAGAACGCTTTCGGAGCGTTTTTCCATTTTTGGATGCGATGCGTATGTGTCTTTTTCGGTGCCGGGTCGCTGACTGCGGCGGGTGAGGCGGATTTCGTTTGCGGTGAAAAGCATTGCAAACAAAAATCGGCTTCCTGCGGCAACGGTGCACCGCAGTGTATACACTTTTTCTCCAAATACAGTCAAATCCTTTGTTATATAGTTTGAGAACCTCTGTCATAAAATAAGCCATTTCCCGCAATTTGTCAAGTTTCGCCGAAATTTTACGCAATCCGATTTTTTGAGAATTCACACTCTGTTTACTTGCTATTTCTCCCCGTTTGTGGTAAAATTCTTCTAATATTGCTTTATACTATAATAAGGGAAAAAACTATGACGATTTTAGGCATTGACCCGGGGTATGCGATTGTCGGTTACGGGGTGCTCGATTACCGCAACAACCGCTTTTCCGTGGTGGATTACGGTGCAATTACCACCGATGCAGGCACGCCGTTTAACAGGCGGCTCCAAATCATTTACGATGACCTTTGCGCGCTGATGGAGCGATACAAACCCGACGCGATGGCGATTGAAAAACTGTTTTACAACACCAATGCAAAAACAGTGATTGATGTCGCGCAAGCACGCGGCGTGACGATGCTTGCCGCCCAACAGCACGGGCTGGATATTTTCGAGTATACGCCCTTGCAGGTCAAACAAAGCGTGGTCGGCTACGGCAGAGCCGAGAAAAAACAGGTGCAGGAAATGACGCGCATCATACTCAACCTTGAAAAAGTGCCGAAGCCCGACGATACTGCCGACGCGCTCGCCATGGCAATTTGCCACGGGCATTCCAGCGGGTCATTGATGGGGAAACTCAAAAAAATGGGGGTTTAAATCTTGTTTTATTCGATTACCGGGCGTGTGGTGCATCTCGACACGCAGTCCGTCGCGTTGGAAACGGGCGGCGTTGCGTTTCAGTGCAGTACAACGCTTACCACTTTGAAAACAATCGGCGAAAAGGGCAGTACCGTCACGCTCTATACCTACTTGAATGTCCGTGAGGACGCACTCGATTTGTTCGGCTTTGCCACCGAGCAGGAGCTGGAGTGTTTTAAACTGCTCATTTCCGTTTCGGGCGTGGGGCCGAAAGCGGCGCTTGCGATTTTGTCGGAATTAACGCCCGATAAATTGGCGCTGTGCCTTGCCACGGGCGACAGTAAATCCATTACCCGCGCGCAGGGCGTCGGGCCGAAACTCGCCCAGCGCGTGGTGTTGGAATTAAAGGATAAATTGGCAAAAGGCTTGGAATTGCCCGCCGACTCGCCCGAAATTCAAGCGGCAGGGCTTGCCGCCGCGGACGGCAATGCCGCAGAGGCGGTAAGCGCCCTCACTATGCTCGGCTATTCCCAAAGTGAGGCGGCAATGGCGGTTTCCAAATTAGATGGGGCTTTGCCTGTGGAAGCAATGATTAAACAAGCGTTAAAACAACTTGCAAGGCAGGTGTAACCGATGGATTTTGAACAGGAAAACCGTATTGTTTCGCCCGATTTCAACGAGACGAGCGACGGCGATGTGGAACTTTCCCTGCGCCCGAAAACCTTAAACGATTATATCGGGCAGGAAAAGGCGAAAGAGAATTTAAAAATCTATATCGAGGCGGCAAAAGCGCGCGGCGAACAGTTAGACCATGTGTTGCTGTATGGCCCGCCGGGGCTTGGGAAAACCACGCTCGCGGGCATTATCGCCAATGAAATGAATGTGCAAATCCGCGTGACCTCGGGCCCCGCGATTGAAAAACCCGGTGATTTGGCGGCGCTGTTAACCAATTTGAGCGACGGCGATGTGCTGTTTATTGACGAAATCCACCGCCTTTCGCGCAGTGTCGAGGAAGTTTTGTACCCCGCTATGGAGGACAACGCGCTCGACATTATCATCGGCAAAGGGCCTTCTGCGCGTTCCATTCGGTTGGATTTGCCGAAATTCACGCTGGTCGGTGCGACCACGCGCGCAGGGCAGTTGACTGCACCTTTGCGCGACCGTTTCGGCGTGATTTTGCGGTTGGAAATGTATTCCTCCGAGCAGCTGTCGCAAATCGTCAAGCGTAGTGCGGGCATTTTAGGCATTGCCGTGGATGAAAACGGCGCGTTGGAGATTGCGTCGCGCTCGCGCGGTACACCGCGTATTGCAAACCGCCTGTTAAAGCGCGCGCGTGATTTTGCCGAGGTCATGGCAAACGGCGTGATTACCGAGGATACGGCAAAAATCGCCCTCGGCAGAATGGAAATCGACGAGTTGGGGCTTGACCAAATCGACCGCCTGCTGTTAACCACGATGATTCAAAATTACAACGGCGGGCCCGTGGGCTTGGAAACCATCGCCGCCACCATCGGCGAGGAATCCGTCACGATTGAAGATGTTTACGAGCCGTATTTAATGCAAATCGGCTTTCTTTCCAAAACCCCGCGCGGCAGAGTGGCAACCGCGCTCGCATACAAGCACCTCGGCATTGCCATGCCGGGACAGCAACAGTTAGAATTATAAAAGGAGAAAATAATGGGCAGATTATTCGGAACAGACGGCGCCCGCGGCGTCGCAAACAGTGAAATTACCTGCGAACTCGCCATGCAAATTGGGCGTGCGGCGGCCATGGTGCTGACCGAGAATTTAGACCACCGTCCGCGCGTGATGATTGGTATGGATACCCGCGCTTCGGGCGAGATGTTAGAGGCGGCGCTGACGGCGGGGCTTTGCTCTGTCGGGGCAGATGTGCTTTTGCTCGGTGTTGTACCCACCCCCGCCGTGGCATACCTTGTCAAAGCATACAATTATGACGCGGGCGTGATGATTTCCGCCTCGCACAACCCTTGTGAATACAACGGCATTAAGATTTTTCAGTCCACAGGCTACAAATTGCCTGACGCGTTGGAAAACGAAATCGAAGCCATTATTTTAGACGAGGCGAAAGTGCCGCCCGTGATGGTCGGCGGCGATGTCGGCAGAGTAACACGCGCAAAAACCGCGGTGGACGATTATATAAAGCATTTGCTTTCCACCACCGATGTGCGCTGTGACGGGTTAAAAATCGCGCTCGACTGCGCCAACGGCTCGTCCAGTGTGTCCGCAAGAACCGTGTTTGAATCCTTGGGTGCGGAATGTATGGTGATTGCCGACAATCCCGACGGTGTGAATATCAATAAGGACTGCGGCTCTACACATATGGGCGCGTTGCAGAAATGCGTTTTGGAAAACGGCTGTGATTTGGGCTTTGCCTTTGACGGCGATGCCGACCGTATGCTGGCCGTAGACCATACCGGGGCGATTGTGGACGGCGACCGTGCCATTGCGCTGTGTGCAAAATATATGCAGAAAAACGGCACGCTCAAAAAAGATACCGCTGTGGTCACCGTGATGAGCAATATGGGCTTTTTCAAGTTCTGTGATGCAAACGGCATTTATTGCGAGCGCACCAAGGTCGGTGACCGCTATGTGCTTGAAAATATGCTCGAAAACGGGTACAGCATCGGCGGCGAGCAGTCGGGGCATATCATCTTTTTGGACTATGCCACCACGGGTGACGGGCAACTGTCCGCCATTCAGGTGTTAAAGGTGCTCAAAAATACGGGCAAAACCTTAAAAGAATTGGCAGACGAAATGGAAATTTACCCGCAGGTGCTTATCAATGTGCGCGTGTCGAATTACGGCAGAGTGCGCTTTACAAGCGATAAGGAAATTAAAAATGCCATTGCCCGCGCCGAAAAAGAACTCGGCGACAGCGGGCGCGTGTTGGTGCGTGTTTCGGGCACGGAGCCGTTGGTGCGCGTCATGTTGGAAGGCAAGGATGAGCAAAAAATCCGTGAACTCGGCGAAACCATTGCCGAAGTGGTACGGGAAAGGTTAGTGTAATGCGTTTTTCACAGGACTGGAAAGACTATGAATTGCTGGATTGCTCCTGCGGCGAACGGTTAGAGCGCTGGGGCAAGGTGACACTCATTCGCCCCGACCCGCAGGTGGTTTGGCAAACGCCGAAAACACATCCGTTGTGGAAAAAGGCGGACGCGGTGTATCACCGTTCCAATACGGGCGGCGGGCAGTGGGAAGTGCGCAACCGTATTCCCGACCGTTGGGAAATCGCCTACCGCGATTTGACCTTCAATGTCAAAACGATGGGCTTTAAGCACACGGGCGTGTTCCCTGAGCAGGCGGTGAATTGGGATTATGTGTCCGATTTGATAAACCGGCAAAACCGCCCTGTAAAAGTCTTAAATCTGTTTGCCTATACGGGCGCGGCAACGGTTTCCGCCCTCAAAGCGGGTGCGGAAGTCGTGCATGTCGACGCGTCAAAAGGCATGGTGCAGTGGGCAAAGGAAAATGCAATTTCTTCGGGCGTGATTGATCGCCCCGTGCGCTGGATTGTCGATGATTGCATCAAATTCGTGCAGCGCGAAATCCGCCGCGGCAATCGTTACGATATTTTAATTATGGACCCGCCCTCATACGGTCGGGGCCCCGGCGGCGAGGTTTGGAAACTCGAAAATGAAGTGTATCATTTTGTCGAGTTGTGCCGTGAAGTTTTGTCGGACAATCCTTTGGCGGTGTTGATTAACTCCTATACCGCGGGGCTGTCGCCTGCTGTGATGCAGTATATTTTGGGTACGCTGATTGTCCCGAAATGCGGCGGTACGGTCGAAAGCGAAGAAATCGGTTTGCCTGTTACGCAAACAGGACTTTTGCTCCCTTGCGGCGCAACGGCGATTTGGAAACGCTGAAAAATTTTGGGTAAGGAAAACACTATGGCGGAAAACATCATTGAATTTCAAAATGTCTGTTATCGGTACGAAGCGGGCGAGGGGGAACAGCCCCTGCCGCTTTGCGTGGACAATGTAACACTCAACATAAAAAAAGGCGATTTCGTTGCGATTTTGGGACACAACGGCTCGGGTAAATCCACGCTTGCCAAACTTTCCAACTCCATTTTAATTCCCGAAAGCGGCAAGGTGCTTGTCAACGGTATGGATACCGCCGACGAAGAACTTTCCTACGATATTCGCAGTACCGTCGGCGTGGTGTTCCAAAACCCCGATAACCAAATTGTCGCCTCCATCGTCGAGGAGGATGTCGCGTTCGGCCCTGAAAATTTGGGCGTCGAGCCCGCAGAAATCCGCCGCCGTGTTGACGATGCCTTACAGGCGGTCGGTATGTACGAATACCGCCACCACGAGCCGCACAAGCTCTCGGGTGGGCAAAAACAGCGTGTGGCCATCGCGGGGATGATTGCGATGCTGCCTGCATGTATCGTGTTAGACGAGCCCACCGCGATGCTCGACCCCAAGGGCAGAAAAGAAGTGCTCGAAACCATACGCAAATTAAACCGCGAACGCGGCATTACGATTGTGTTTATCACGCATTTTATGGAAGAAGCCGCACAAGCGGACCGCGTGGTCGTGATGGATAACGCGAAAATACTGCTGGACGGCACACCGAAAGAAGTGTTCCGCAAGGCGGATTTGTTAAAGCAAGTCGGGCTTGATGTGCCGAAAGCTGCTTGCCTTGCGACTGAACTCAAAAAAGCAGGCGTGCCGATGCCTGACGATATTTTAACGGCTTCGGAGTTTTCCGACGCCATACTCAATTTACTCGGAGAGAAGTCAAATGCCGATTCTTGAAACGCAAAATCTAACCTATGTGTACGGCGAGGGAACCCCGTTTCGCATTACCGCCGTGGAGGATGTCAACATTTCCGTCGAAAAGGGCGAATTTGTCGGCATTATCGGGCATACGGGCTCGGGCAAAAGCACCTTGGTGCAGCATTTGAACGGGCTTTTAAAGCCGACTGCGGGCAAAATCCTCTTAAACGGTGAGGATATTCACAGCAGTAAAGAACTGACCCGTGCCGCACGCTTTAAAGTGGGGCTTTGTTTTCAATACCCCGAATACCAACTGTTTGAAAGCACCGTGTACCGCGATATTGCCTTTGGGCCGAAAAATATGGGGCTTTCCGAAGCGCAGGTAAAAGAGGCGGTTTTGCGTGCCGCGGAGTTTGTCGGCATTCACAAGGATTGGCTGGAAAAATCCCCCTTTGATTTGTCGGGCGGTGAAAAACGCCGCGTGGCGATTGCGGGTGTGATGGCGATGGAGCCTGAAATCCTGATTTTGGACGAGCCCACCGCAGGGCTTGACCCGCGCGGCAGAGCGCGCCTTTCCGATATGATTGAAAATTACCGCCTGACAACAGGCAAAACCGTGATTATCGTTTCGCACAGTATGGACGATGTTGCCGCGTTTGCCTCCAAAGTCATTGTGATGGATCACGGGCACACGGCGCTTGTCGGCACGGTCGGCGAGGTGTTCCGCCAAGTAGACCGCTTGCTGTCTATCGGGTTGGATGTGCCGCAAATCACACGCATTTTCCTGAACTTAAAGGAACAGGGCTTGCCCGTGCGCACCGATATTTATACGGTCGAAGCGGCGAAACGCGAACTTTTGCGCGTGCTGGAAGAACGGGGGGTGGCGCAATGATAAAAGACATTACCATCGGGCAGTATTTCCCCGGGCATTCCGTGGTGCACAAATTAGACCCGCGTTTAAAACTTGTTTTGACCTTTGTTTATATTCTGTTTATATTTTTCTGCAAAAATTTTGTATCGCTTGCCGTGATGGTGGCGTATTTACTGCTGACGGTGTTGCTGTCTAAAATTTCGGCGAAGATGCTTTTAAAAAGCCTGAAACCGATTGTCATTATCGTGGCGATTACCGCCGTGTTGCAGATTTTCTATAACAAAGACGGCACGGTGCTTTGGGAACTCGGCAAATTCCAACTGACTTCGGGCGGCATCTATATGGCGCTGTTTACCACCGTGCGCATTGTCTCTTTGGTCGCGGCAAGCTCGATGCTGACTTACACCACCTCGCCGACGATCTTAACCGACGCGATTGAACGGCTGTTTTCCCCTTTGAAGGTGTTGAAAATCAATGTCCATTCCATTGCCATGATGATGACGATTGCTCTGCGCTTTATTCCGACGCTGATTGACGAGGTGGACAAAATTATGTCCGCCCAAAAAGCACGCGGTGCGGAGCTGGATACAGGCAATCTCATTCAACGCGGCAAGGCGCTTGTGCCTGTGTTTATCCCGCTGTTTGTCAACGCCTTTACGCGTGCTTACGATTTGGCGTTTGCCATGGAGTGCCGCTGTTACCGCGGCGGCGAGGGCAGAACGCGGCTTCGGGTGATGAAATTGCAGACGCGGGACTATTTGGCAACTGCGTTTACCGCCGTTTGTATGGCGGGCGTTTTGGTTGCCAACCATTTCCTGCCCGCAGTTATCTAATCTAAAAGGATTTTTTGCAGTATGAAAAACTACTTACTGACTTTGGCTTTTGACGGCACAAATTACCACGGCTGGCAGGTGCAGGAAAACGCCGTCACCGTGCAGGAGACCTTGCAAAATGCCGTCGAGCAAATTCTCGGTGTGCGGGAAAATATCCTCGGTTGCAGTCGCACGGATGCTTTCGTGCACGCAAATATGTTCTGTTGTAATCTGCGCACCGAAAAAGAAATGGCACCCGAAAAACTGCAAACGGCACTCAATGCCGTTTTGCCGCGGGATATCGCCGTGCTCGACTGCGGCGAGGTACCGTACGATTTCCATGCGCGGTATGACTGCACGGGCAAAACCTATCAATATTGGATTTTAAACCGACAGGTGCGCGACCCGTTTTACGAAAACCGCGCCTACCATTATCCGCGGCATATACACGCGGACTTTTTACACGAACAGGCACAGCAGTTTTTGGGGTTACACGATTTTTCCGCATTTTGCGCGTCAAAAACCGCCGTGGAGGACAAAGTGCGCGAAATTCGCCGCATGGAAGTGCGTCGGGACGGCGATTTTGTGAAAATCACCGTCGAGGGCAACGGATTTCTCTATAATATGGTGCGCATTATGGTCGGCACGCTGTTGGAAATCAACAGCGGCAAACTCCCGCGGGATTGTATTCCCGCAATCTTAGAAAGCAAAGACCGCAAAAGGGCAGGGGTAACCGCGCCCGCGCAGGGCTTGTATTTACACAAGGTTTACTATGACAGATAAAACGGGGTGAGACTATGGCACAGCAAACCGGCACAAACCGAACGCAAAACACAGGGCAAAATGCAAAACGAAAAAAACGCAGTGCCAAGGCGCAGTCACGCTCTTTGGCGGTGTTAAAGGCGGTTTGTATGATTGCCGTTCTGCTGATTTTGGTTGTGATTGCGGCATACCGTTTCGGCAATATCACCTTTTCCAGCGTCGGGGACTATTTTACCGCGCTGATTTCCGACACCAAAAACGGCGACGGCTATCCGTATTATTTTGAAAGCACCAATGTGGAGTCTGTGCAGGCTGTCGGCTCGGATTTGTTTGTCCTCGGCGACGACGCCACCTTTGTGCTCGACAATACCGCGCGAAAACTCGGCTACACACAACATGCCTTTTCCAATCCTGTCGCATACAGCGCCGGCGGCAGAGTGTTGCTTTTGGATGTCGGCGAAACATCTTTGCGCGTATTGTCCAAAACAAAAGTATTATATGAAGAAAACTTCCCGCATAAGTTGTTAACGGGTGCTATCGGCAAAGACGGTACGGTGGCCATAGCCTCCCGCGGGGAAAGCTCGCAAAGTATGTTAACGGTTTACAGCAAAAATCATAAGGAAGTTTTCGTTTGGAACTGTGCGGCGGAAAATATTATTGCCGTGGCGGTGTCCGACAACGGCAAGCGTGCGGCGGTCAGCGCCGTCGGGGCGGAAAACGGTGAGTTGTACTGCAAGGTGCATATCTTTGATTTTTCGTATGCGGAGCCGATTGCCTCGTTTACCTATGCCGATACCGTGTCGGGATTGCAGTTTTTAAGCGGAAATCGCCTGCTTGTGTACGGCAAGAATGTGTTTACGGTGGTGGACGGGGACAAACAGGAATTGGAAGAGGATTTGTCTTTAAATACGCTGTCCCGCGTGTATTCGGACGACAACAGCCATTATACGGCGGCGGTGCTTTCCAAATACGGCAGCTCCGCGTCGAAAATCATCAAGAGTTATGACCGCAAAGGCAATCTTTTGTTTGAAACCGAGCTTCCCGAAAGCGTGAAAGGCGTTTCCTGCAACAGCACCTATGTTTCCGTGTTGACTGACAATTTTTTATACAACTACAATCACAAAGGGGAATTGGTCGGAAAATCCGCTGTGGACGCCGACTGTTTAAAACCCTTCACAGACGGCAAATATACTTATGTGTATGCGATGAGTGGCATTCAATGCTACAAGACAACCGCATTTTCGGAAAGTGTTTCGGAAATCGCGCAGTCTGAAACTGCATCGACGGAACCTGCCTGATTTTTGTTGTAAG
>JBJEPV010000030.1:0-2963 GCA_051881415.1 Candidatus Fimenecus sp. | reverse complement strand
TGCGCGTTGGTTACTTTTATCGTTTATAAGCCCCTTTCTCCGATTTTAAAAGGGAAACACAACGGATAAGGTGTGACGAGCCTCCCCTTAAACATTTTATGTGCATTTCACCGAAATACGGTTGACAAACCCTGTAAAACAGTATAGAATACTGTTCGACAACAAAATACAACATTCCTTATAGAGAGTGACGGAGGGACAGGCCCTGTGAAGTCCGGCAACCTGCAATATTTGCAAGGTGCCAAATCCCACAGCAGTTTTGCTGAAAGATAAGGTGACACAAAGCACCTTGGCGCCTGCCGCCCGGGTGCTTTTTATTCGGAAACGGCAAAACACAAAGGAGAACCACCATGGCAAAACATCTTTTTACATCTGAATCGGTTACAGAGGGGCATCCCGACAAAATCTGTGACAATATTTCCGATGCGGTTTTGGACGCGATTTTGGCACAGGACCCGAACGGCCGTGTTGCTTGCGAAACCACCTGCATTACGGACAGGATTACCGTAATGGGCGAAATCACCACCAGCGCCAAAATCGATATTGAACAAATTGCGCGCGATGTCGTATGTGAAATCGGGTATGACAGCGACGAAAAAGGCTTTAACGGGCACACCTGCAAAATCGAAACCATTATTGATAAACAGTCGGCAGATATTGCATTGGGCGTTGACGCTTCCTATGAATTAAAAGAAGGGCAAGCGGAAGACTATAATCTGCACGGCGCGGGCGACCAAGGGATGATGTTCGGCTACGCGTGTGACGAAACCGAAGAATTGATGCCTTTGCCGATTTCGCTCGCACACAAATTGGCAAAACAGTTGACAGCGGTGCGCAAAAACGGCACGCTCCCCTACTTACGCGCAGACGGCAAGACACAGGTCACGGTGGAATATGATGAAAATGATGTTCCCGTGCGCGTGGACACGATTGTTGTATCCTCTCAGCACAGCGCAGATGTAGAACTCTCGCAAATTCGCAGTGATATTTTGAAATATGTCATTAAACCGATTGTGCCTGAAAATCTGTTTGACGATGATACGATTATTTATGTCAATCCCACCGGGCGCTTTGTTACAGGCGGCCCCGCAGGCGACAGCGGTTTAACCGGCAGAAAAATTATTGTGGACACCTACGGCGGCGTCGGCAGACACGGCGGCGGTTGCTTCTCGGGCAAAGACCCGACCAAGGTAGACCGTTCGGCGGCGTATGCGGCGCGGTATGTTGCCAAAAATATTGTGGCGGCAGGCCTTGCCAAAAAATGTGAAATTCAGTTGGCATATGCCATCGGTGTTGCGCACCCCGTTTCGGTGATGGTTGACACCTTCGGCACAGGCTTATTGGCAGATGATGTTTTAAGCGAAATTGTAACGGAAGTATTCGATTTACGCCCTGCGGCAATTATCGATTATCTGGATTTACGCCGCCCGATTTACCGTCCTCTTGCCGCATACGGGCATATGGGCAGAACGGATTTATCCGTCCGTTGGGAGCAAACCGACAAAGCGGCGGCTTTGAAAAAAGCGGCAGGGATTTAAGCGATTTTAAAATTTTTTAAAATTTGTATAAAGCATATTTTTTCACGCAAACTACGGATAAGACACAATGAAGGAGTTGAAAAATATGCTGGATAGAATCGCATTAATATTGGTTATCATCGGCGGCATCAATTGGGGCTCCATTGGGCTTTTCCAATTTGACATCGTCGGCTGGATTTTCGGCGGGCAGAGCGCGGTTATCAGCAGAATTATCTACACTTTGGTTGCCATTGCGGCGGTTTGGTGTATTTCTCTGCTGTTCAGAGAGAGCGAAGTGCTTTCCACCACATCGGACGAATAAATACCCGTCAGTCGATTCTAAAAAGCCCGCAGTTCCCGTTTTTCGGCAACTGCGGGCTAACATTTTATGCTTTTGTTTCTTCGGGATTATGCGGCGTCACATACACGGTATTATAAATATGATAAATCACTTTCCCGGGCTTTGCGCCGACGGGTTTTTTAATGTTTTTTATCAAGGTGTAATCCACAGGGACTTTTTTTGCGTCCTTTGCACTACTGAAAAACGCCGCAATTTCAGCCGCCTCCACAATCGCTTTATCGGTAATTTCTCGATTTTCGGATAAAATCACCGTGTGCGAGCCGGCAAAGCTTTGTGTATGCAACCACATATCGTAATTTTTAGCGGTTTTCAAGGTCAACTTATCATTTTGTGTATTGTTCCGCCCGACCAAAACGGTGAAATCCTCGCTCGTTTTGAATTTGTAGGGCGGCAATTCTTTCGGCAAACGGAGTTTTCCGCCTTTTTTTCGTTTTAAATACCCACCGTCAATGAGTTCCTGCCGAATGAGTGACAATTCGCTTTCGGTTTCGGCACGGGAGAGCGCGTCCAAAACCGAATCAAAATACAAAAGTTCCTGTTCCCCTTTTTCAATTAACCCTACAAGCATTTTTTCGGCCGTGTGCGCTTTTTTATAAGCTTTATAATATTTCTGTGCGTTCTGTGCAGGTGAAAGTGCGGGGTTTACGGCAATACGCACCGTTTCGTTATCTGCATAATAATTCGGCACCTCGTAAACCGGTGCGCCTTTTTGAAGTGCATATTGATTGGCGTTAATCAACTCCGCAAAAACGCGAAGCTGTTCTTTATCCGCACAAGCCGCAAGCTCTGCCTGCTGATTGGAAATTTTGCGCGCGGTGCGCTCTTGCAAGGTGTGCAAAGCTTTATACAAATCCCCCGCCTTGCGTTTGGCGCGCAGGGCGCGGTCGCGTTCAAAATAAAACGCATCCAAAAGCGCACAAAATGAGTCGGCATAGGTCTTTTTGTAAAAATCGCCGTACTGCGTAATATCCAAAAAAGAAAAATCAAACGGCTTCTCCTCATCATTATACACCGTGCAGTATTGCGGTGTGTTCGTTTGCAAACACCGTTTCACTTTTGCAAGTGCGAGGGTAATTTGTTGTTCT
>JBJEPV010000029.1:0-2973 GCA_051881415.1 Candidatus Fimenecus sp. | reverse complement strand
TCCCTACGCGCACAAAATGTATTTTGTAGGGTAGGGCGGGGGCTTGCCCCCGCCGCAGGGTTCGATGTAAATTAACGGCGGGGGCAAGCCCCCGCCCTACCGTTAAACCAATTTACATTGTGGAAAATCCACGGGCGGCCAAGTCGCCGACCCCTGCGCACGAAATGCAATGCGTTCGCCTCTACAAATCCCCATTTGTCATCCTGCGCGAAGCGAAGGATCTCCAACAGCACAAAATAAAACGATTATACGACATGAGATTCTTCGCCTAACGGCTCAGAATGACAAACGGGCGGGCGTGGAAGCCCGCCACTACGCGTACAAATCCAAATTTGCAAAAACACGCATGCCCCACTATGTTCCACGTGAAACATTGACATACAAAAACGTAAAAATCCCACGGAATTTTCAAAAACACCTTTTCTTTTGTCCGCGTTTGTGCTATACTGCATATACTAATGCTTTGGAGTGGACAAGAATAATGGCAAAGACCATTTCGATTATTAATCAAAAAGGCGGGGTGGGCAAAACCACCACCGCTGTCAATCTTTCCGCCGCGGTGGGCGCGCTCGGTAAAAAAGTGCTGATTTGTGACATTGACCCGCAGGGCAACACCACCAGCGGCTACGGCATCAACAAGCGCGAAATCAAGGCTTCCTCCTATGACGCGCTGATAAACGGCGTGCCGACCGCCGAGGCGATTTTGCACACCAAATTCAAAAATGTGGACATTTTGCCGTCGGATATCAACCTGGCCGGCGCGGAGGTCGAAATGATTGCGCTGGACCGCCGCGAGGGGCGGCTGAAATCGGCGCTTGCGAGCGTTTGGGACGGGTACGATTTCGTCTTTTTGGATTGCCCGCCGTCTTTGGGGCTGATTACCATTAACGCCCTTTGCGCGAGCGATACCTTTTTGGTGCCGATTCAGTGCGAGTACTATGCGCTCGAAGGGCTTGCGCAGTTGATGACCACCGTGCGGCAGATAAAACGGCTTTACAATCCGCATATTGAGCTGGAAGGCGTGCTTTTGACGATGTATGACGGTCGCCTGAACCTGACAACGCAGGTGGTGGACGAGGTCAAAAAATTTTTTCCGAAAAAGGTGTATGCAACCACCATTCCGCGCAATGTGCGCCTGTCCGAAGCGCCGAGCTTCGGCGAGCCGGTGCTGTATTATGATAAAAATTCCAAGGGGGCGCTTGCGTACAACGCCTTTGCCGAAGAATTTTTGAAAAAACAGAGGTAAACTATGAAAAAGAGATTTTTAATTTTTGCGGCAATTTCTTTGCTTACCTTTTCTTTGCTTTTCTCGGGTTGCGGCGATGCGCCGGAGCCGTTTGAAAAGGTTCCGGTGCCCTCTACCGAAGCAGTCAGCGAAACCGTGTCGGAGACTGTCCCGCCCGCGGCAGAGGGGAAATTTACCTTCGCGGCGAGCATCAAAATGGGCATGACCGTGAACGAAGTCCAGCGCGCAATCGGGCAGGTTGTCGACATGGAGATTGTGGATAACCGCAAGAGTTTTTCCAACGAGTTCACCGGTGTGTTTTTGAACAATACCACCACCAAAACCGTCATTTTTATGTTTGACCAGCAAACCGAGCGGTTAGAGCAAATGCAGTTCCGCGGCAATGTCAATACCGACGGCGCCAACACCGCGGCGGCCATTCAGCTGTTTGACGCGCGCTATGGCAAGCAGGCGGTGTATCAGGGGAACTATGTAAACCATATTTGGAAAAGCGACGATGTGTATATTTTGCTGTCGGAGCTCGACGAAAACAATTATGCGGTGACCTACACCGAACAAGCCTATTTTGAGGCGAATTGCGTACAGGAAGCCGAAGCATATAACCGCGTGCGGTAAGAAAGAGAGTAAGAGTATGGCAAAAAAAGGCGGACTCGGAAAAGGCGTTGACGCGCTTTTCTTTGATAATGCGGTGGAGGAAACCGCGGTGACGCTCCCGATTGACGAAATCGAGCCGAACCGCGACCAGCCGCGCAAAACATTTGACGAAACCGCACTTGCGGAATTGGCGGACAGTATCCGCGCCCACGGCGTTTTGCAACCGTTGCTTGTGCGCCCGTCGGCGGACGGAAGTTATCGGTTGGTGGCGGGTGAACGCCGCTACCGCGCGGCAAGAATGGCGGGGTTAACCGAAGTCCCCGTCACCGTGCGCGAAATGACCGATGAGGAAGAAAGCGTCTTTGCGCTGATTGAGAATTTACAGCGCGAGGATTTGAATGCGATTGAAGAAGCCGAGGGCTTAAAACAGTTGATTGACACCTACGGCTTAACCCAAGAGCAGGCGGCGTCGCGCGTCGGCAAAAGCCGCACGGCGGTGACCAACGCGTTGCGGCTGTTAAATTTGCCGCAACCGGTTGCGGCGCTTGTTAAGGACGGCAAAATTTCGATGGGGCACGCCCGCGCCCTGCTTTCGGTTGCGGACGAAGCAGAACTTTCCCGCATTGCCGATATGATTGTGCAAAGCGGCATTTCCGTGCGCGAAACCGAACGCCTTTGCAAGCACGCGGGCAAAACGAAAAAAACGCCCGAACGCCGCAAAAAGAGCCGCGACAAGTTTTATGACGAAGTGGAACTCGCCCTTTCGGAAACCCTGGGCAGAACGGTCAAGGTGTTCGTCGGGAACGGCGGCAGAGGCACCTTGGAAATCGAATTTTTCGGTACGGACGATTTAAAGAAGTTAGCGCAGGATTTTGAAGTGTAAATTTGGATTTGTCGGGGTGTGAACGGAACGGGCATTGGCGTTCCCTACGCATAAAATACAATATAGGCGTAGGGGCGGGTGATTCCCCTGACAGGGGAAATGTCTGTTATAATAAAGTAGGGCGGGGGCTTGCTCCCGCCGTAAGGTGCCCGTTTTCGGAGAAAATCCACGCCCGCCCATCGATTTTGATGTAACTTTGCGGAACGACACTAAGGTCGTTCCCTACGGTTGTAGGGGCGATTCACGAATC
>JBJEPV010000028.1:0-2995 GCA_051881415.1 Candidatus Fimenecus sp. | reverse complement strand
AGAACAAAGGATAACGCTTGATGATTTCATATTTTGTTTGGAGGTATGTATATGTGTAAAAAAATAACAAAGTTTTATCTTGTCAGCATTTTCGGTGCGGCAATGTTTTATTGCACGATAGGCGCCATACCGGGGTGGTTTGTATCAGAAAGTGAAAGCGTTATAGGGTGTTGTATTGTTTCCGTACTTGCATTTATTCTGCTTTTGTGGTGTACGAAACTCTTAATTAAAGATATATTTCAAAACACAGAAACGCAAGCATCAGATGTATGGCGCCTCTTGACACCTTATATGGTTGCAATCGGCGTTTTTTTGCTTTTATTTTTGATAAATATATTGAAAGATTGGCTTCCGTTACCTGAATTGTTGTATTATATTATAAATGAAGGATTGCTGAAGTTCGGTCTGGCGTTTTTACTGCCCGTTTCTTATTCCGTGGTAATATTGAGCAGTATATTTGACTTATCCTATCTTGTGTTTTATCCTGCGGCAATTCTGTATTCAATTTTGCATATGCTTGCGATTGCAGTATTGTTTATACAGCAGGATAAAAAGAAAGCAGAAGCAAGCCCGCGCGAATAAAGAATGCAAAAAGCCTGCCAAACGGCAGGCTTTCTCTTTGGAAAATACAGGGGAATTAGATAACACGCACACGAACGGTTTCGTCTAACGCTTCGATTGCGGCGATTGCGTCTGCGGAAACATCGGTGTCGGTGTCAAGCATTGTATAGGCATATTCACCGCGGGATTTGTTGACCATGTTGTCAATGTTGATGTTTTCGCTTGCTACGGTCGAAGTAATCTTGCTAATTACATTCGGCACATTCTTGTGAATGATGGTAATTCTGGCGCGTCCGCTTCTCGGTACGGAAACGGCAGGCATATTCACGGAATGTGTGATGTTGCCGTTTTCGAGATAATCGCGGATTTCCTCAACGGCCATTACCGCGCAGTTGTCCTCAGATTCAGGCGTAGATGCGCCGAGGTGGGGGAGCACCAATACGCCGGGCGCGCCGAGCAGTTCATCGTTGCCGAAGTCGGTGGCATATGCCGCGACTTTACCGTCATTGATTGCCGCCAAAATGTCAGCTGTGTTCACCAAATCGCCACGCGCAAAGTTGAGGATACGCACATTGTCTTTCATTGCGGCAATGGTTTTTGCACAAACCATTTCTTTGGTGTCGGGCGTCAGCGGAACATGCAGGGTGATATAATCGCTGTTTGCATAAATTTCATCGAGCGAAGCCGCGTGATGTACTCCGCGCGAAAGCGACCAAGCCGCGTCTACGGACAAGAACGGGTCATAGCCGTACACTTCCATACCGAGCGCGAGTGCCGCATTTGCAACCAAAACGCCGATGGCGCCCAAGCCAATAACACCAAGGGTTTTGCCTTTGATTTCGGGGCCTGCAAAAGCGGATTTGCCTTTTTCAACCATCTTCGGTACTTCTGCACCGTTGCCTTTTAAGGTTTTTGCCCAATCAATCGCGGCAGGAATTTTACGCGAAGACAAAAGCATTGCGCAAAGCACCAATTCTTTTACGGCATTTGCATTTGCACCGGGCGTGTTAAATACAACAATGCCCTGTTCGCTGCATTTGTCAATCGGAATGTTGTTTACGCCTGCACCTGCTCTGGCGATTGCCAAGGTGCTTTTTGCCATTTCCATATCGTGCATGGAAGCCGAACGCACCAAAATTGCGTCGGGATTGGCTTCTTCGCCCGAATGTGTGTACGTTTCGGGGAAGTTCTTTAAACCGGTTTCGGAAATTTTATTCAGTGTTAAAATCTTATACATTGCTAAAATACCTTTCCTTAGGAATTGGCTTTTTCAAATGCAGCCATAAAGTCAACAAGCTTTTGTACGCCCTCATACGGCATTGCGTTGTAAATGGACGCGCGCATACCGCCGACGGTGCGGTGACCTTTCAGGTTGATAAGGCCGGCCGCCTCTGCCTCTTTTACGAATTTGGCATTGAGCTCATCGCTGTCGGTGACAAAGGGCACATTCATAAGAGAACGGTCCTCGGGCACGACCGTGCCGCGGAACATTTTGCTGTTATCCAAGAAATCATACAGCAATTTGGCTTTTTTCACATTGCGCTCTTTCATCGCTTCCAAGCCGCCGTTTTCTTTGAGCCATTCCAAAACCAATTTGCAGATGTAAATGGTATAGCAGGGGGGCGTGTTGTAAAGTGAATTGTTATCCGCATGGATTTGATAGTTGAGCATGGTCGGCGTGATGTCGCGCGCTTTACCGAGCAAATCCTCCCGGATAATGCAGATGGTAAGACCCGCAGGCGCAACATTTTTCTGTGCGCCGCCGTAGACCATGCCGAATTTGGAAACATCCAACGGTTCCGAAAGGAAGCAGGAAGAAATATCCGCAATCAGCGGCACATCGCCTGTGTCGGGCAGTTCATGATAAACTGTACCGTAAATGGTATTGTTCATGCAAATATAGAAATAGTCCGCATCGGGCGTGAAATCAGCTTTGTTGAGTTTCGGGATGTAAGAGAAAGTCTTATCCGCGGAAGAGGCAACTGCCTTAACTTCACCGTATTTCTGTGCTTCGGCAAAGGCTTTTTTCGCCCATTGCCCGGTAATAACATAATCGGCTTTGCCGCTGCCGTTCAAGAAATTCAAGGGAATTGCCGCAAACTGTGTAGATGCACCGCCCTGCAAAAACAGCACCTTGTAATTGTCGGGAATGTTCATCAGTTCCCGCAAAAGGCTTTCGGCACCTTTGATGATGGAATCATAGATTTTTGAGCGGTGGCTCATTTCCATCACGGACTGCCCGCTGCCCTCATAATCAAGCATTTCGGCAGCCGCCTTTTTCAGGACTTCCTCCGGCAGCATCGAAGGACCTGCCGAAAAATTGTAGACTCTGGACATTATAAATACCTCCAAATATGGTTTTTTACGCGTTGGATTGCATTATAGCAAAGGGCAACCGGAAAAGTCAATGAATTGACAACAATTTAACAATCTT
>JBJEPV010000027.1:0-3030 GCA_051881415.1 Candidatus Fimenecus sp. | reverse complement strand
AGAAACGGCAAAGGCGATTTGGTTAAACAACTTGCCGACTCTTGCAAAAAATACGGATTGAAACTCGGTATATATTTATCGCCGTGGGACAGACATGAAAGCACCTACGGAACTGACGCTTATAACGATTTTTTCTGCAATCAATTGACAGAGCTTTGCACAAATTACGGCGAGATTTTCTGCTTTTGGTTCGACGGTGCCTGCGGTGAAGGCGAAAACGGCAGAAAACAGCGCTATGATTGGAACCGTTATTTTGAAATCATTCGCCGTTTACAGCCGAATGCCGTCATTGCAAACTGCGGCCCCGATGTGCGTTGGATAGGCAATGAGGCGGGAAAAGCACGGAAATCGGAATTCAGTGTTGTGCCGATAGATTTACAGAATAAATTGAAAATTGCGGAAATGTCTCAACAACAAGAGGGTGCAACGGTTATGCTGAAAGCGCTGAGCTCTACCGATACTTCTCTCGGTGCGCGTAAACAGCTTGCAGGAAAAGCGCTTTGCTGGTATCCTGCGGAGATGGATATTCCTGTAACTTATATTGGTTGGTATTGGCGACCGCTTTATGAAATTTTCTTTACAAGAACTGTGCGAAATCTTGAAAAATGCTATTATAATTCAGTGGGCGCAAATGCCACACTTCTGTTGAATGTTCCGCCGAATGATAAGGGCGAACTGCCTGAAAAATTCATAAAAAAGGCTTATCAAATCAAGAAAAAGAATTGAAAAGCGTTTCAGCAATAAGGTTGAATTTTTCAGCGTAACACAAAACAAAAACGATTTTGTTCTCAAAACAAAACCGCAAACGATTAAAACGGTTATGCTGTCGGAGGACATTACAAAAAGTCAGCGAATTGAAGAGTTTTCAATCATTGCAAACGGCAAAACAGTTTACACAGGCACGGCAGTCGGTTTCAAGAAGATTTGCATACTGAAAAGACCTGTTAAAAACTGTTCGGAGATTATAATTCATATTGAAAAATGCAGATTGCAGCCATATATAAAAGATGTAAGCGTATATTGATGCTGTAATATAGTAACAGTAATCGTTTTCGTCCTTTCACCAAGGTGACGATAGCATTCGTTTTTGTGCCGAAAGGCATACAGGTTTGCTCTTTGCGAACAAAACATAATACAAAAAAACATACTCTGTATGGATGTCTATTTTGTTGACTGCAAAAGAGAGCGAGGTTGCAGAAAGAGTGCGCCAAGTGCATATTCGGCAAACAATCGTGTGAGAAAAGCCCTAAACATCGCTGTTTAGGGCTTTTTTTCATGGCTATCGCCATTGCTGCAAACCGGTAGGGGAGGGTTTGTAGTTGGGCGCCCTCTTCAACTGCGCTAGCAACGCGAATGCGCAAAAACAGTAAGCAGTTAGTGGGCTATACACAGTTTGACTGTGCTTTTTACAGACAAAAGGTGTTGTTTTCCTTCGTCATTTCAGTGATTTCGATATGCTTTGTGCGGTTGGCGTTACCGCCAAACCCCCTTGCGATGTCTCTTTAAAGCAAGACGGTAACCCTCTGCCGATTTCATCCATCGCCGAAATGACCTCATCGACGGGAATCACACTTTTCACGCCGGCAAGCGCCATATATGCACTGACCACCGCATTGACAGCCCCTGCGGCGTTTCGTTTTATGCAAGGGACTTCCACAAGGCCGGCAACGGGGTCACACACCAGTCCAAGCATATTTTTAATGGCCATCGCCACGGCATTTTTAATGATTTCGTTATCCTGACTTTCCAAATACGCAAGCGCACCTGCCGCCATCGCCGATGCAGTCCCGATTTCTGCTTGACAGCCGCCCTTAGCACCGCTGATAGAGGCATTTTCTGCGACCACACTGCCAATACCAGCGCCAACCAAAAGCGCTTTGGTGATTGTATCGTCGTCCGCTTGAAATTGATTTTGGTACACAATCAAAATGGACGGTATTACGCCGCAACTGCCCGCGGTAGGCGCGGCAACAATTCGTTTCATACATGCGTTGCATTCCGCTGTTTTCACCGCATTTTCGATAACCTCTGCCAAAAACGGCCCCAAAAGGGGATTTCCTTTTTGATTGTATTGATGGATTTTTTCGCCGTCGCCGCCCGCCATACCGCTTGAAGATTTCGCGTGCTTGTCATAATTGGCGACGGTTAACTTCATCACCGAAAACATCGATTTCATTCTGTCAAGAATTGCAGTTTCGGGCTCAAGCGTTTCTTTGGCCTGTTCCTTTACAACCACCTGCCAAAATTCCAAATTGTTTTTATCACACAGTTTAATAATATCTTGCAAGGAACTGTAAGCCATTGTTATTCCTCCAAACTTAAATAAGATACCTTAACAATGCCACTCAAATTTGCGATTTCGTTTAATGTCGCCGCCGGGATTTCTTGGTCACATTCTGCAATAAAAACAGAATTTTTCCCCCGAGAGGAGCGATAGAGTTGCAGATTTGCGATATTGATATTGGAAACGGCGAGAATAGTTGACACCTTTGCAACCATGCCGGGAATATCGGTGTTACTGCATATTAAGGTTGGGTAATCTCCGGAAACATTTGCGCTCAGTCCGTCAATTTTTGCGATGTTAATGATAGAGCCGCCGAGGGATTCCCCAATGATTTCAAGTGTTTTTCCGCTTTTTCCCACCAATTTTAATGCAACCGAATTGGGATGTGCGTCCTTTAACTTTGCTTCGCCAATACTGAAATGCAAGCCCGCTTTTTCGGCTTGTGTAAAGGCGTCGGGGATTCGCTCGTCGTCGGGTTTCATACCAAGCAAGCCGGCGACGACGGCTTTTGTCGTGCCGTGCCCTTTCCCGGTCATCAAAAATGAGCCGTATAACCCAATTTCTGCTTGCACAATTTCCTCGCCCATCAGTTTTCGCGACACATATCCGATTCTGACTGCACCGGCGGTATGAGAGCTGGACGGACCAACCATAACAGGCCCGATAATATCAAATATATTCATACAAACTCCTAAAAAATGGTATAGGAGAACTCAAAAGCGAGTTCTCCTTTGAATAAAATTATG
>JBJEPV010000026.1:0-16335 GCA_051881415.1 Candidatus Fimenecus sp. | reverse complement strand
GATTTCGATGCTTTTTTGCAGACTTTAGAGGAGCTGTATTATAAAGCTTTACCTCTTTCGGATTTTGACGGTAATAGCATCGTTTTTATCGAAAATCATGCGGCTATTAATCAAAATGCGGTAAAGCTGCTATTGCAGTCGCAGGATCAGTATTACGGCATTAAGGCCGCCGAGGACGAAATTGTTGCAACCTCTGCTATTGAAAGTATTGATTTCAGCAGGGACAGTGTACGCAGAATTCTAAAAGGCATGGCACCTAATAACGAGCAGGAGAACAGAATTTTGGGTGTTAAGCACGGTCTTGAATTTATTGCTGATACCGGCAACAAAATCACCGAAGAAAATCTTTATAAGCTCTATATGATGACTGTCGGTGATTTTCTGACCGGCGATGACAAATTGCTTGACGGCAACCTTTATCGGCACGACACCGTTTATGTTGTCAGCGATCGTGTTGAACATTCGGGACTTGATCATAAAAGAGTGCCTGAGTTTATGAAATCACTTATTGCGTTTATAAACGCAGAAGACGATATTAACGACCTTATTAAAGCCGCTATTATTCATTTTTATATTGCCTATGTGCATCCGTATTTTGACGGCAACGGAAGAATGGCGCGGCTTGTGCATTTGTGGTTTCTGATTCAAAAGGGTTATCAGTCGGCGTTGTTTATTCCGTTTTCAAGTCAAATTGAAAAAAGCCGTAAAGCATATTACGACGCCTTCACCTCTGTTGAAGAAAACAAGAATTACAGCGGTAAAATTGATGTAACTCCTTTTATTCTGTATTTTATCAATAATGTATACAACAAAATAAACGAAGGCTCCGCCGCCGTTGAAACCTTAACCGCCTACGAGGATGCGGTTAAAAGCGGCAAGGTGACCGAAAAGGAAACAAAGCTTTGGAAGTTTGTTTTGTCCTGCTACGGTACAGAGGAATTCTCCACAAAGCGGCTTGAAAAGGACTTCGGCGATGCCGCCTATGCTACGATAAGAGGCTTTGTCTTAAAGTTTGAAGAGTTAGGACTTCTTTCGTCCGTAAAGTATGGACCAAGGGTTAAATACAAGGTTATAAAATAGAGGGATAATATGTTCAATCAATATTTAGAAATGACCGCAGAGAATGCAGATATTATAATGGCTAATTCGGTTATTGAAAACTTGAAATTTATTGTAATATCTTTAGATACCATTTTTAAAGGTGGAATCGGTGAAGATTTTTATTACGAAGACTATACATTTTATTTTTACCATCTTCAAAATGCCTTTACTTCCTGTGGAAATGTAATCAATGTTTTTTCTAGCAATCTTAGAAGAGAAAAAAGATATAATGATCGTGCAAGATATTTACAAAAGGTATTTGATGTAAATATTTGCGATTATGAATGGTTATTCAATAAAGATTTTCGCAATGCTAACGAGCATTTTGATGAACGATATGACTTGTTTAATGGAATTGTCGGCGACTTTAATATGATTAGTAAAAATACACCTATCAAAATGAAAGAAGAAATAATGAGAAAACCGCATATTAGAACATTGGATATTAAAAGATGGATATATATAACCTACGATAAACACGGCAAACAGATAGAATGTAATTTACGCAAACTTCGGAATGAAGCGTACTCTCTTCTTTACAAAATTTCTATGCATCCACGGCTATATGAAAATTGTCTAACTCATATTCCAACGAAAGGGATAATCAAATAAGTAAATCAATAAAAAAGGGGGAGATGCAATGACAGGCGTAATCTATGCCCGATATTCAAGTGATAATCAGCGTGAGGAGTCTATTGAAGGTCAGTTGCGCGAGTGCAAGGAATTTGCACAGAAAAATGATATACAAATAATAGATAGTTACATTGACCGTGCATTATCTGCTCGAACAGACAACCGTCCTGATTTTCAGCGAATGATTAAGGACAGCGAAAAAGGTCTGTTTGACACCGTCATTGTATGGAAGCTTGACCGCTTTGCCCGTAACCGATATGACTCCGCGCATTATAAATCCATTCTTCGCAAAAACGGAGTAAAAGTAATATCTGCTACCGAAATGATTTCGGATACCGCCGAGGGAGTTTTGCTTGAATCTCTGCTTGAAGGTATGGCGGAATATTACTCTGCTGACCTTGCGGAAAAGGTTATCCGCGGTCTTACCGAAAATGCTCTTAAATGCAAATATAACGGCGGAGTGCTTCCGATTGGATATACTGTTGACTCTGAACAGTATTTTCAAATTGATCCTCTGACAGCACCGGCTGTTTTACAGGCATTCACCGCTTATGCTGCGGGTGCTACTATGCAGGAAATTACAGACCAGCTTAATATTAAAGGCATACGCACCAAGATGGGCGGAAAAGTCAGCATAAACAGCGTAACCCGTATGTTACACAATCGGAAATATATAGGGGAATATAAATACCGCGATATTGTAAAACCGGGAGGTATTCCCGCTATTGTTCCGCAGGAATTGTTTGACCATGTGCAGGAGCGTATGGCGGCAAATAAAAAAGCTCCCGCCAAACATAAGGCTGAGGATGAATATCTGCTTACTACTAAGCTGTTCTGTGGAAAATGCGGGTGTCTTATGGTTGGCGAAAGCGGTACAAGCCATCAAAACAATAAAGTTCACCGATATTATAAATGCATCAGCGTCAAAAAGCATAAAGGCTGTGATAAGAAAACTGTCAGAAAAGAATGGATTGAAGACATAGCTATTGCCTTTATACGGAAGCTAGTTTTTGATGATGATTTAGTTTCAATGCTGTGTGAAACGGCGACAAAGGTACAAAATCAAACCAACAGTACCTTGCCGCTCTTAAAAAAGCAATACGCAGAGACCTTAAAGGGAATAGAAAATCTCCTTAATGCAATTCAACAGGGAATTCTGACTCCATCCACCAAACAGCGAATGGAGGACTTAGAGCGACAGAAAACGGAGCTTTCGGTACAGATTATAAAAGAGGAAATGACCAAGCCTACAATATCCACCGAAGGTATTGAAGCATATTTTAACCGACTCCGTAAACTGAATTTTAAAAGGCATGACCACCGCCGCCGTTTGATTGACACCTTTATAAATAAAATTGTTCTTTTTGATGACGGGCGAATTTTCTTCGGCTGTAATTACAAAGACTGTTCCAGAGAAATGACCTTTGATGAGCTCAGAGAAGCGGGCATTTTAGGTTCGGATATCAGTGCACTCGGTGCACCAGAAAAAAGCACGCTTCGGCGCGCTTTTTTCAATGATATCCGTTCCCTGCGGTCACAGGTGATATACCTGTCGGTATGATATCTGCTTCGCAGATGCTATACGCTTCGCGTATTCGGGAACGGATATATATCGTATTTGCGAAGCAAATATATCATACGGCATCAGCCGTATATCTTATCGCGTCAGCGATATACCCTTGCTGTGTTTTCTTGTCGGTTCAAGTCCTTATCTACATTTTACGCTGGCAGCTGTTTTGCTACCTCTTGACATGAAAAAGCACACTTTTGTCCTGTGGACAAAAGTGTGCTTTTTCAATGATATCCCTTCCCTGCGGTCACGGGTGATATACCTGTTGGTATGATATCTGCTTCGTAGATGATATACGCTTCGCGTATGAAGGGAACGGATATTATATCTTACTTGCAAAGCAAGTATATCATATTGCATCAGCGATATTTCATCAGCTATATGCTCTTGTCGGTTCAACTCCACAGCAGAATTTTGCGTTGACATCTTTTTTGCTATCACTTTGCAAAACAAAAATCCGTTCTCGAAAGAGGACGGATTTTTTTGTGTGTACTTCAATTTTTATGCTTCATAATACTTGAAAATCGGCAAAGCTGTTTACGAATATAGAATTTAATATACAATATCGCTATACTGTATCGCGGTACGCGTGGTTGCCGTGCCCTTGACGGGGACTTTGGCCAGCGAAGCAAGCGTGGAGTCAGACAGCGAAGAAGCATCTAAATCCAAATCGAAGCTGAACGCATCGTCATACTGCATTTCCATCGCCGTAAGTTTGCCGTTTTCCACGGTCACACACAGCGTTGTGCCCGTAACGCTTTGGTCGAACTTGTTTGCCGTCACCATTTCGCTGACTTGCGAAAAGAGCGTCATATATTCTGCTTGCTCTCGAAAACTTTCGGTCATACGCCCGAGGGTGCAAGTACCGTTTTTGGTGGGATTTTGCGTATTCTGCAAAGTAAAGTACAGCTTTATCCCCTCTTGACGGTACGAAACAATATCGCTTTCTCGCAGAGACATGGCAATCATATCATATTGCGCCGGCGAACGCGAATATTCGCCTGTCGGCGCTTCAACGGTATAGGCGGTTTCGCCGATGCCGACGAGCATCCCGAAAATCGTGTCCAAATCCATAGCCATATTCGGATCAATCGACTGCACAATGGACGCAATAATTTGATTTAAAATCCAAGTGGAAATACTGCTTGACAGTTTCACATTTTTGATATAGGCACAATCGGCGTGGACGGCATAGCCGCCTGTTTTTGTAATTTTTGCGGTTTCGGCATTGACGAGGCTGAGCGCCTCTTCGCAAGTATAAGTTGGCAAAGGTGCATACGCGCCGTCCTCGGAAAACACATACCATTTCTGTGCCCGCGTGCCGGACGCCGTTTGCAAAATCCAGCGCGCATCGACGGCATTGATTTTCCCGTCCTCGTTTATATCGGCAAACAGCATATCCGATTCCGCAATCGCACGCAACCCGCTTGATGCCTGCAAAATCCAACGGGCATCTACGGCATTGGGATTGCCGTCGTCATTGACATCGCCGACACAGCGCATTTTGCCGACTGCAACATCGCTCGCCGCCGCAGAGAGAAACATACTGCCGCACAAGGTGAGCGCCAATAGGAGACAAAGCGCTCGCCGAATGGCTTTTTTCATCTTCCCCAGCTTCTTTCAACAAATACACACACTTACGCAGTGGGAACAGCCCGTGCACCGGACGCCATTTGCAAAATCCAACGCGCATCGGTTGCATTGATTTTGCCGTCACCGTTCACATCGCCTTGCGCAAGTTGGTTGGCATCCGCCGTGCGTGCACCGGTAGCGATTTGTAAAACATAGCGCGCATCAACCGCAGTGACTTTATTGTCGCCGTTCAAATCGCCCTTTGCAGGCGGTTCGGTCGGCTCAGGGTCGGGGGTCGGCGCTGGGTCGGGGTCGGGAATCGGGTCGGGGTCTACCGAGGTATCCCACGGCAAACGGCAACGCTGTTCCGGCAAATTTTCATACAACGGAATCACAAACACGAAATCATTGTTTAACATACCGTTATTGACATAGCCTTTATAAGCGATATTTGCCTCACTGCAAGCGCCCACCACATTGCCCATATACTGATGCCAATACAGAGTTCCGTCTGAACTGTCCACATCGAATTTTTGCAAATAATTGGTGTTTTGCCCGCGGTTGATATAGCCGTTGGCAATCCACTGCGCGCCGCCGACAATCGACTTATAAGGGCTTGTCCACGGTCTGCCGAAACTGCCGCCTTCTTGCGACGCCCAAACCAAACCGTTTTTCACGGGGTCGGTGCCTGCGGTTGCCTGAATGTTGTAATAATTATAATATCCGCTTAAATCCGTACCGTCTTTGGCAATATAAGTGCCGCTTGTGGAGCCGCTGCCGTTGCGCGAGACTTCCTGAATAATTTTCGACGCTAAAAAGTAGGGGCTTGCGCCGGAGAGCCTGCCTGCCTCATATATCGCCTGGGCATATGTTAAGCGTCTGCCGTCGTCAGCGGTAATATAGGTATTCTCCATAAAACTGCCTTTGATTATGCTTTCCACGCCCGCGACAGATTGCAGATCCTGATTAAACCCTTGCAATTCAAACTGAAAGATACGGCTTTCCGTCATTAAATTGCGCGGGTCCATATAATAGGCAATCACTTCGTCGGAGGCTTGATACCACTTGCCGCCCCCGCTCTCTCCCGAGTCCAAATAATTGCCGTTTGCGTCTTTATAGCGATATTCTTCTTTCAAAGAGGCACTGACCACATTGCGGAACGGCGCGCCGCGATAGCACTCGTTATCCATAACCTCGTTCCAATCAAGCCCCGTATCGACAAAGGAGAATTGCCAATTCGGGTGCGCTTCCATTAACGGCTTTAAATACGGGCGGTAGGCCTCGGGAACGGCGTAAATATCAATATCCTCACCGGAAACGGGCGGGGTGGTGGTTTCAGGGTCTAAGGTAATATAATTGGACGCAACATAGCCCGTCACACTTGTCCCGTTAAAGGTCGCCGTGATTTTATACCAAACGGGATAATCGGTAGTATTGCCCTTATCGCTTTGATATGTACCCAAAACGGAAACCGCCGTGCCTTTCGGCAACTGCACAACCTGCCCGTTTTGATACAGCAAATCATAGCCTGTACCGGGGCCCGTGCGTACCCGCAACGGGTCGGAATTCGTCGTCACCGTACCGGTCAACGCAAGCACCGGCAATACGGTTACACACAACAGCAGTACCACCGACAAAACAGACATTGCAAATTTTTTGGCTTTCATCCGAGACACCGTAATCCTTTCTTCTCTTCCGAATTTATTGCTGACTATTGCTGACAATATAAAAGAATACCGCGGGCAATCGCGTCCGCCATACTTTCCTGCACGGCAGGTAAGCAAAGCTGACTGCATTCCGTACCGTTGGAAAGATACCCGCATTCTATGAGCACCGCGGGGCATTCCTCTATGCGCGTCACCTTAAACGGGTAATAGCGCACGCCGCCGTCCTCGGGCACAATGCGCGACTGCATATTGGCGTCATTTACATATATGCCTTTCCACGCGGTCACCAACTGCGCGTGAATGCGCTTTGCAAGCGGTTGGGCATACGCGCGGTAATAATAAACCTCCGTGCCGCTTAAAGAGGCACTGTTGTTTGCATTACAGTGAATGGAAACAAACGCATCTGCGCCCGTTTCCCGCCCGAGGGTACGGCGAGCTTCGGGGTCCACATAGACATCGGCCGTACGGGAGATGACTACGCGCACGCCTGCCGCCTCTAATTTTTGCTTGACCAACGCCGCAATGCGCAAATTCAAGGTTGCCTCATACACGCCGTTTGCACCGATGGCGCCGCAGTCTCTGCCGCCGTGCCCGGGGTCGAGCAAAATCACGGTATCGGACAGCGTTTTCGGGTGATTGCGGAAACAAATCACCAAACGGTTATCGCTTGCATAATACGCACGGTAGCCGTAAAACTTCCCGCTGTTTCGCAAATAGACCCGCAGGGTGGTTGTCCCGTCCTTGCCGACATTCACCCACTCGGCGCTACTCACCGTATTGCTGCCCGAGAAATCAAACGCCCCTTCGGCGGCGTTGGTATAGTAAAAGGTAAAATCAATATATTCCGCCGTGGAATTCGTCACATTGAACACTCTGCCGGTATACCCTTTGTAATATGCCTGTTTTTTCAGTTCCGAGACAAACGGCACCTTCCAATTCATCGTGAGAATTGCGGTGGTTTCGCCGTTTGTATACGATTTATGTACCGAAACCGTGTTTGTCGGTAAAATATAGCCGTCAAAGCATTCACTTTGCGCCTGCTCGACTTTATAGCCGGATTTGGTGATATAATAGTCTTTATCCCCGAAGTGCCCCGCACCGACCACATAATCGTAAGTCCCGCGCAAAAACGGCGTACAAAGCGGAGAGGATTTATCGTCTGCGGTATTGCCCGGGCAGGTTTCGGCGTAATCCGCCGTGATTTTGAGCATCCGCGCCGCGCCTTTCCCGTAATCGGTATCGGGATTTAAGGTTTGCACAAGCCCGTCGCCGGAGACAATCGGCGCTTTAACCGCACCTTGCCCCGTTTCAATCGGGATGTCAGCGTAAGTCAGCGCCTCAATTTGCACACTGCCGCCCGCAACCGTTTGGCTTTGCCCGTCCAAGGTTGCCGTAAACCGAATTTTACCGAGTTTTTGCACCTCATACTGCGCAGCCGGGAGCGTCATTTGCCCGCTGTATTGCACAAAACCGTCTGGCAAAGCGTTATCCGTCGTCGGCGCAAGCGAAACCGTCTGCCCCGAAAGGGAGGCTGTCACTTTGGCCCCTGCAAGCGCTTCGCAGGAAATCTCCAACAGCATACCGCCCTGCGCTGTAACACGCTGTGCGGGATTGACCGCGCGCAAAAGTGTGCGCGCGTAGGTAACGGTTAAAACAATTTCTTTTTCGGTATTGGAAACGGTAACCGTATTCTCCCCGACCGACAGCGGACAATCATAAGAGAATTGACCGTCCGGAGAGGTCGCAACAGTCTGCCCGTTCACCGTAAGCGGCAAATGCGGCGCACAGTATCCGCTGATATTGACGGTCGGCGTTTCCACGGTACAGGGATTTTCAGACGGTGCAGAGAGCACGAGGCTGTCCGCCGCCGTGGTTGCTTCGGGAACAGAGGGCGGCGCAGTCGTTTCGCTGCCTTCTGGCATGCTGTTGGTTACAACCGCGGTCACCACGCCCTGCAACGCCACCAAATATACAATCGGCACCGTCAAAAGAACCAGTACCGCCACGCAAATCAACCGTTTCCGCATATCCCGCATTTTCCCAATCTCCACAAATTTTTCAAGCTTTCTCAATTATTTTCATTGTAACATATTTTTGAGATTTTTCAACTCTTTTTTGACATTTTCCTCGGAATTTTGTTGGTAAATACTGGAATAGGTAAAAAATGCAAAGCCGTCACAGCGCGCCAAAGCCAGACAGTACGAAACCTGCCGTGCCAAAATATCGGTATGTTCGGTCCACTCCGTTCCCCCCGCCCCCGCATAGGCGTCCGCTTTGCCGCATTTGTACGCGGCAAGGCCGTAACAGAGGGAAACCCCGTCGGCATACTGCAAATTCGCCCATTCCAAGGCGGTGGCTTCAAACGGCTTCTTTTCATTTTCAAAGCCGTAGTACAGTTGCGGCAAAAGCACATCGACATACCCCGGCTCCCGCGCCCAGCGCGCCACATCGGCATATAAAGTATTGTAATTGCGCTCCAAATCCCCGCCGGGGCTTATCACAACCTGCACCTGCGGGTTGACCGCTTTCACCGTCGCATACAAAGCGCTGACAAATGCGCTGACATTTTCCCGCCGCCAATCGTCCTGCGAAAGCGTGCCCCCTGCCGCAAGATAGGCGGCGTAACTGTCCGCATCCACCGCATAATCGGTTGTCGGGTAAAAATAATCGTCCAAATGGATGGCAGATACTGCGTAATTTTCCAAAATTTCGCGCACACCGTTTAAAAGCAGGGTTTGCACCTCGGTGCTTGCGGGATTTAAGTAAATGCCCTCCCCGGTCAGCAACAGATTTTCGGTTTTGCCCGCTTCGTACCATTTGCGCGCGGGATTGTCGGCGGATAACAACGCCCATTCGGTGGACGGCAACACACGGTAGGGGTTTATCCACGCCTGTACCGAAAGATTTTGTGCCTGCGCACAGTCGATAAACACCGCAAGCGGGTCATAGTCGACTGCCCGCCCCTGCGTGCCCGTGAGATATGCACTCCACGGGAAGTATTTGGACGGATAAAACGCATCGCAAAACGGGCGCACCTGCACAATCACGGTATTTAAGCCGTCGGCGCGGATATTTTCGCACATCTGCGCCGCTTTCAGACGAAAATCGTTTTCCGTGCCGCCGTTTTCATAGGTTTTCATCGACAGTTCATTGTAATTCACCCACACCGCGCGCAATTCCCCGCTGTTTTGCGCCGCTTCGGCAGTTTCGTTTTGCTTTGGTACGGGTTGCGGCGCGTCCGATTTTGTGCGGCTGTACGCCCACAACCCGCAAAGCAACGCGGCAATACAGATACACCCTAATAGAATTCGTTTGTGCATAAACAGCCTCCCATTTGACAAATGGCGATGATTTTCATACAATAACAAGCGGTGATGAAACACAATGCGTGAAACATACATCCTACTCTGGTTTATTTGTATTTCGGCAGTCGGGGTACTTATGACTGTTTCTGACAAACTTACGGCGATGCACAACGGCAAACCGCAGGTAAAACACAAAAAAAGAAGAGTCCCCGAACGGACTCTTCTGTTGGTCGGTTTTTTCGGTGCCGCCGCACCGATGCTTTTCACCATGCTTTGTATCCGCCACAAAACGCGGCACAAAAAATTCATGGTCGGTCTGCCGCTGGAAATCCTGTTGCAAGCGGCAATTTTGCTTTGCTGCTATTGGTATTTTTAATATCTATTCTTCGTCGGTTTTGACTTTGTCAGAGCCGATTTTTCGTTCCTCGCCCTTGATAATCCGTTGGATGTTGGAGCGGTGCATAAAGATAATGAGCGCCGCCAAAAGCGCCGTACCGACCGTGGGAACGAGCGTCGGCTCCCCTTTAAAATAATAAATACAGAATGTGACCACGGGCAAAAGCGCACCCGAAATAATTGAGGCGAGCGACACCATTTTGGTGGTCAGCACAACGATAAAAAACGGCACCATCACAAGCGGAAAGGTCAGCGGTTGGAGCGCCGTAGTCGCACCGAGCGCCGTTGCCGCACCTTTGCCGCCCTTGAAGCCGAAATACACGGGGAACATATGCCCGAGCACCACAAAAAATACAGCGATATAGGCGCACAGTACGGAATCCTCTGCCCCGCAAAGCCAATACTTTGCCAAAAGCACCGCCGCCACGCCTTTGAGTGCGTCAAAAATGAACACAAACGCCGCCGCGCCCTTGCCGAACGTGCGCAGGGTATTGGTCATACCCGCATTATTCGAGCCGTAATCTCGAATGTCTTTTTTGTATTTCAGTTTCGACAGAATAATGCCGAAACTCAGCGAGCCGAGCAAATACGCGACTGCCGCCGATAAAAGCCAATGTACCATTTTGGATGACTCCTGTATTTTCATTTTAATGTTAAGGTATTATAAACAGACAAGGCTGTTTTGTCAACGCAAATGCCGTCGAACAAACAAAATCCCTCTTGATAAAGTTTCAAGAGGGATTTTTGCAGTTACGCTTACCGTATTTTGCGCACCTGCTTATTTCTTTTTGTTGGTATCCTCAAACTCAACATTGCCCATATTTTCCGCCGCACCGGAAAGCGCGTCGGGGGTTTCATCCTCACCGGTGCCCATTTTGCCGCCGTTGACGACCAAATTGGTGATGATACCGAAAATAAGGGCAGTTGCAAGTGAGGTAATGGTCAGCAGCGGGCCGCCGGTTGCGGAATTCGTGCCGAAGTTGAGTGCCAAGCCGCCGATGCCGGTTACCAAGATGGCGCTGACCACAAACAGATTTTTGTTGTTGCCGAGGTCAACCTTTTTGAGCATCTGCAAGCCCGACACGGCGATGAAGCCGTACAGTGCCACGCAAGCGCCGCCCATGACGCATTTCGGGATGGAGTTAATCAGCGCAACAAAAGGCGTCAGGAACGAAAGAATCATACAACCGAAGGAAGCCGTGATAATCGACACAACGGAAGCATTCCCGGTAATGGCAACACAGCCGATGGATTCACCGTAGGTGGTGTTTGCCGCACCGCCGAAGATGCCGCCGACAATCGAGCCGAGGCCGTCGCCGAGCAAGGTTTTGTCAAGGCCCGGGTCGGTAATCAAATCCTTGTTGATGATGGAGCTTAAATTCTTATGGTCGGCAATGTGCTGTGCAAGCTCGACAACCGCAATCGGCACAAAGGTCATGGCAATGTTGCCCAAAGCGCCGCCGTCAATCGGCAAAACGCCTTCGGGATGCTCGGTAATGGCTTTTAAGAAGGTGAATTTCGGATAATCCACAATCGAGGTAAGGCCGAACGGTACGAACGCATCTTTAAACGCGTCAAAGCTCAAAATCTGTAAGGCGGGTATATCTGCCGCCATACCGATTAAGGTGAATGCCAG
Source organism: Candidatus Fimenecus sp. (assembly GCA_051881415.1). Lineage (GTDB taxonomy): Bacteria > Bacillota > Clostridia > Oscillospirales > Acutalibacteraceae > Fimenecus. The sequence continues at coordinate 4,455 of JBJEPV010000026.1, read as the reverse complement.
CGCAAGAACATAGCCTGCGCCGACGCCGATGATGAACGGAATCAGGCGAAGGGTTTTGGAGCCTTTTACGGAAACCAACACAATGGTCAGGAATGTCACCGCACCGATGAGAATGGTCAACAGGCTGTAATCACTGCCGCCGTTGCCGGACATCCAAGAGGTTGCCGTGCCGGAAAGCGAAAGACCGATTAAGGTCACAATCGGCCCGATGATAACGGCGGGCATCAGTTTGTTCACCCATTTGGAGCCAACCAACTTAATGATGACCGCAAGCAGGACATACACAAGACCTGCAAAGGCGATACCGATCAGCACGCCCCAATAGCCGTAGTTCATCCCGATAACCGAGGCATACGCGCCGAGGAAGGTGAACGAAGAACCCAAGAACACAGGGCTTCTGCGCTTGGTGCAGAGAATGTAAACGAGGGTGCCGATGCCTGCGCCGAACAACGCCGCGGCAGGGTCGAAGCTTAATGTTTCGCCGTTGCTCATCGCAAATGTGGACATTAAGATGGGGACAAGCAATGTTGCCGCCATAATCGCAATCATTTGCTGGAACGCAAAAATGATTGTTTTGCTGAACTTGGGACGGTCGCCGATGTCATAAATGAGTTTCATTTTGGATACTCCTCCTTATTTTTCCCGGCAATGCAATAAAAAAACCTTGCCAATATTGACAAGGTTCATATGCAACATAATATAGCCCTATTCAAATATGCCACACATGCATCTTGTCGATATCTCTGTATCGAATTTAAAGATTGCCGCGTTTATTGTACGCAGTATACCATATAAGAACGGTTTTTGTCAATCTTTTTCGGAAAAACGCGAAAAAAGATTTTATTCCCCGAGAAAAGCCAAAAGTTCTTCGATTTCCTCCTCGGTGAACACCGGAATTTCGGCGGCGACAAACCGCTTTGCAGTCACGCCGTCCCCCGCGGTTTTTTGCCCCGTAAATGTGCCGTCATAGATTACGCCTTTCCCGCAGGAGGGGCTGTTCGCTTTGAGCACGGCGGCGTCTGCGCCGACGGTTTTTGCAATATAAAGCGCGGTTTCTGCGCCTTTTGTGTATTCGTTCGTAACATCTTTCCCGGCGTTCGACAGCACCTTGTCGCCGCAAATTTCGGCGGGATTGCGCGGCGTCGGAAGCCCGCCCAACTGCTCGGGGCAAACGGGCACAAGCGTATGCCGTTTTGCGAGGGCTAAAAGTTCTTCCTTTTTACAGTTGTCACCTTTGTAACGGCAATCACAGCCGAAAAGACAGGCGCTTACAATAATGTTTGCCATTTGTTATTTCCCCTTTTACTCCTGAACGACTTTGCAAATATCCACACCCGTTTTGCCGTCGGTCGCATCAATATGCACTTTGATAACCTCCGACAGCGCGGTGGGAATGTTTTTCCCGACATAATCGGGGCGAATGGGCAATTCCCTGTGCCCGCGGTCCACCAAAACCGCCAAGCGGATTTTGCCCGGTCTGCCCAAAGCAAAGAGCGCGTCAATCGCCGCACGCGCCGTGCGCCCCGTATACAGCACATCGTCCACTAACACAACTTCTTTGCCGTTGATGTCCGTGCCAATTTTCGTATCGCTCAATTTCGGGGACTCGTCAATCTTTTCAAGGTCGTCGCGGTAAAAGGTAATATCCAAAGACCCCACAGGAACGGCTTCGCCGCTGTTTTTCTGAATATTTTCGGCAATCATTTCCGCAATCGGTACCCCTCGCGTGCGAATGCCGACCAAAACAAGAGTCGATACATCGGCGCATTTTTCGACAATTTCATAAGAAATGCGCATCAGCGCCCGCTTGACCGCCGCCTCATCCAAAACCTGCACCTTGGTCTCCAAACGGCTTTGCCGATTCTCCATAAAAAACACCTCTTTGCTTTGGAAAGTATAGCATAGCCGAAATTTTATGTCAACCGACAGACGTCACCGAGAAGTTGGTTTGCTCGCTCTTGTCAAAGGCAAAAAAATGTGCTATGATTGTAAAAAATCAAGGTGAGGAGCGTCAAAACCGATATGGAAGAATTTACGAAAAATGTAACGAGCTTCGATGACCACCCGTTGGTGGCGCACAAGGTCACCCATCTTTGTGACATCAACACGGGTTCCAAGGAATTTTGCGAAATTGTGGACGAGCTGACAATGCTGATGGGCTATGAGGCATTAAAAGACCTGAAAACAAAGAATGTCCCCATTCAGGCGCCGCTTGCCGATTTTGACTCCCCTGTGCTTGCCGAGGATTTTACGATTGTACCGATTCTTCGCGCGGGGCTTGGCATGGTCGAGGGGCTTCGCCGCCTTTCACCAACGGCAAAGGTCGGACATATCGGGCTTTACCGCGACCAAGAAACCCTGAAGCCGGTCACCTATTACTACAAAATGCCCGTAGACATCACCGCAGGGCCTGTTATCATTGTAGACCCTGCACTCGCAACGGGCGGCAGTGTGGATGCCGCGATTGAATACTTAAAAAAAGAAGGCTGCCGAGATATTAAAGTGATGTGCATTTTCGCTTCGGATGTGGGCGTAAAACTTTTATATGAAAAACACCCCGATGTCAAAATATTCGCCGCGAAATACATTCCCGGCGGCTTAAACAAAGACGGCTACATTGTGACAGCCGCAGGCGACGCGGGCGACCGCGTTTGCGGCACTTGCAGTTACAAACCCGCAAGACCGGCAAAGCCGTAAAAACAACCGTCCATGTACCAAAGCAGTGAGCAGACTTTTCAAAGCCGTTTACTGCTTTTTTTGAAAAGAGAAAGTACACAGCGGCATACATTTGCTTTCCAAAGCACATCGGAGAACACAGTTTCGGAGGTGCGGTATGGCACAGACAATCCAAAATGAACATTTGCGCATTGCAGTGCAGAACTTCGGCGCGGTACTTTGCAGTGTACAAAGTGTAAAAAGCGGGCACGAATTTTTGTGGCAGGGCGACCCCGCTGTGTGGAACGGGCAATCCCCCGTGCTGTTCCCGATTATCGGCAAATTGCTCGACGACAAATGCCGTATCGGCGGCAAGGAATATGAGATTATCCGCCACGGTATTGCGCGGCATCGGGATTTTACCTGCATGAAGGCAACCGAAGATACACTTCTGTTTTTGCAAAAAAGCGATGGACAGACAAAAATTAACTATCCGTATGATTACGAATTGTCTATGCAATTCAAAATAGACAAAAATTGTCTAACCGTTACCCACAGCGTAAAAAACCCGAATACGGAAACGATGTATTTTTCACTCGGTGCGCACCCTGCATTCAACTGTGCGCTCGGGGATACGCTCACTTTCGAGGAAAAAGAGACGCTTTGGAGCGAGCGCATTGACCACGATTCCGTTTTAACCGAAGAACGCGATTTGATTTTGGATAACAGCGATACGCTGACGCTCACCGCGCATTTATTTGACAAAGACGCGCTGATTTTTTCCGGTGTTCGTTCAAAAGGCGTTACGCTGCACTGCCGACAGGCGCACACAAAAATGCATTTCACATTCGGCGACGCGCCGTTTTTGGCGATTTGGGCAAAGCCCGCCGCGCCGTTCGTCTGCATTGAGCCGTGGTACGGCATCAATGACAGCTACGAAAAAACGGCGGATTTCTCACAAAAACGCGGTATTGTCGCCTTACCTGCGGGTGAAACCTTCCGTTTTTCGTGGAAAGCGGAATTCTTTGAAAATGTTACAGAATAAGGAGTTTACCGAATGCATATTCCGACTTGTGAAACCGGTGAAATTGAGATTGCGGATTTTGCCCCCGCGTTGGAACAGGCATTAGCGCCTGCCGCGGATTACGATGTGCAAAAATGGCTGTTTGTGCCGAACAAATATGACGAATACCGTTACATACTCGGCACACGCGGTGAAAACCCGCTGATTTGTTACGGCATTAACCCCTCAACCGCCGCACCCGACGCGCTCGACAACACCTTAAAATCCGCCGAGCGCATTGCGCTGTTTAACGGGTTTGACAGTTTCATTATGCTCAATGTTTACGCCCAGCGCGCGACCAATCCCGACGATATGGAAAAGCATTTCAACGCGCATTTGCACGAGGAAAACAAAAAGGCGTTTGCCTATGCACTAAGCCTTTGTAAAGGCGACCGACCGACCGTTTGGGCGGCGTGGGGCAATATTGTGGAAAAGCGCAAATATTTGAATTTGTGTTTGCGCGAGATTATCGAGGTCGGAAACGCCCACAACGCGCAATGGGTTTCGGCGGGGAAAATTTCAGTTAAAGGTCACCCGCACCACCCGTTGTACCTCAAAAAAGACAGCCCGTTAGATGTATTTGATATGGAAAGTTATCAAAAACGGTTTGCGGAATAACCACAAAAACGGACGCCGAACAGCGTCCGTTTTTCGTTACATAGAAATTCTTTTTGCGGAGATACAAATTGGGGTTTGTATTTGTGTTTATATGGTAGGGCGGGGGCTTGCCCCCGCCG
>JBJEPV010000025.1:0-16363 GCA_051881415.1 Candidatus Fimenecus sp. | reverse complement strand
GATCTCCAATAGCACAAAATAAACCCGAGCGAAACGAGATTCTTCGCCTGACGGCGCAGAATGACAATGGGGCGGTTTTTTTGCCCGAAGGCGCAGAATAACAATGGGGCGGTTTTTTTCGCCTGACGGCGCAGAAAAACAATGGGGTGTTTTTTTGCCCGACGGCTCAGAATGACAATGGGGTGGTTTTTTGCCCGAAGGCGCAGAATAACAATGGGGTGGTTTTTTTGCCCGACGGCGCAGAATGACAATGGGGTGGTTTTTTTCGCCCGAAGGCGCAGAATAACAAACGGGCGGCCAAGGTCGGCCGCCCGTTTGGGAACATAAACATAAGAAATATAAATGCAGATAAGGATTATAGATGCAGATAATCCGGATGGGACATCCAAATAGAAATGGGATATACAAATAAAAAATACCGTTGGGATATAAATAGAATTTCACGCCTGTTTTTCCGTTTCGCATTCGGCGGCGTAATCTTCGCGCCCCTCGCTTTTCGCGGCGGCACAACCCGCGCACCCGCCGGGGCAGCCTGCGGCTTTGCCTTCCTCGGTGTCGCGGTAATACTGCGTGTGCGTGTCGCGGTGCGCGGTCGAAGTCCAAATGCGCTCTGCCTCGGGTGCCCAGGCCGCGGCGAAATCCGTGCATTTGTCGCACAGCGTGTCTACATCCTCCGCGTGCAGTAAATCCGAAGAATGCGCGCCGCTTTCCTTCACCATTTTGCGCAGATATTCGGGATTTTCCAGCATCGGGCAGGGGCGCAGATGGTTGTCGTTGAACGGCTGGTTGTGATAATACTGCATAAACAGCGGCGACTGCAACGCCTCTTTTAAGGTGTGCGTGCGGATATTCGTGTCGGAATAGTGAATGAACACGCACGGCTCAATGTCGCCCGCGGAATTGATATGGAAATAGTTTCTGCCGCCGGCAATGCACCCGCCGACATACTCCGCGTCATTTTGGAAGTCCATCACAAAAATCGGCTTGCCTGTTTTGGAATTGCGGACTTTTTTCAGCCATTTATACATATATTCGCGCTGTTCGGGGGTGGGGATTAACGCTTTGTCCGCGTCGTGCCCAACGGGCATATAGTTAAAGCAAAGGGCATATTTTGCGCCTTTTTCGATAATCATATCCATAAACGCGTCGCTTGTGACGGTTTCCAAATTTTTGCGCGTGTAGCAAACGGAAACGCCGAACAGGCACTTGTTTTTTTGCAGTAAATCCATTGCCGCAAGCGTCTTTTCGTACGCACCGTCGCCGCGCCGCCAGTCGTTCGAGGCTTCACTGCCCTCCAAACTGAGCGCCAGCCCGATATTGCCTACCTCGTTCATCTCGTCGCAGAATTTTTGGTCGACGAGCGTGGCGTTGGTGTATATGACAAAGGCGCAGTCCGAATTGTTGCGCGCGAGCGTAATAATGTCATCTTTGCGGATGAGCGGCTCGCCGCCCGTGAGCATATAAAAATGCGTGCCCATTTCTTTGCCCTGCGACACAATGGACTGCATTTCTTCGTTTGAGAGGCTTTGCTTATGGCCGTATTCCGCCGCCCAGCAACCTTTGCACTTTAAATTGCAGGCGCTTGTCGGGTCAAACAAAATGATAAACGGCACATTGCAGTGCAGTTCTTCGCGCAGTGCACGCACGGTTTTGGTGCCGTACAGCCCTGCGTCCACACCTAAGGACAGCAACATTTGCTTGACCACATGCGGGTGCACATCGCGTAAAATCGACAGAGCGAACTGTGTCCAAACATTTTCGGGGTCTTTTGCCGCGGCTTTGAATTTCTCAAAGTTTTCTTTTGGAAACAACCCGCCGAAAAGCCCGCCGACGCGTTCGGCAAGCTTTACGAGGTTTTCCTGCGGATTTTTATAAATATATTTCAGCGTGTGGTCCAAAGCGACCGCAATCGCCGCACGCTGTACTTTGTGGGACTTTGCCATATCACAGTTCCTCTTTTCATTTTTTCGCACATTATGATACCACGAGATAAACTTTTTGTAAACATTTGGAACACGATTTTTACCGGAATGTTCCGCAGACATTTTTTTAAAAATACCCCGAAAGGGGCCGATTATACCCTTTTTTACGCCTCGTTCTGTTTGCAGGGGCAAATGCCCTGATTTTTTTGTTGTGATACGGGAAAAAGTATGGTATACTGTTTATACTTATATCTATGCCCGTTTTTCCGGCGGGAAGATAAGACTTTCATTTTTTACATAAACGGGGCGAGATTTTGGCGATTTTGAAGGATGTAAAACGGCTTGTGGTGAAGGTGGGCACTTCCACCTTAACCTATGATACGGGCAAAACGAATATTCGGCGGATGCACAAATTGGTTTCGGTGCTGTCCGACATTGTGAATTCCGGTATGGAGGTCGCGCTGGTCACTTCGGGGGCCATCGGCGTGGGCGTCGGCAAATTGGGGCTGCGCGAACGCCCCGAGGATACGCCGGGCAGGCAGGCGGCGGCGACCGTCGGGCAGTGTGAGTTAATGTTTATGTATGACAAACTGTTCGGGGAATACGGCCATACCGTCGGGCAGCTTTTGATGACCAAAAGCGATGTGGAAAATCCCGAACGCCGCGAAAATCTCACCAATGCCTTTTTAAAGATTTTTGAATTCGGCGCGATTCCGATTATCAATGAGAATGACTCGGTTGCCGTTGAAGAAATCGTCTACGGCGACAACGACAGTCTCTCCGCGATTGTGGCAAAGCTCATCGGTGCGGATGCACTGATTATTTTGACCGACATTGACGGGCTGTATGACGCCAATCCGTTGGAAGATGAAACCGCAAGACTTATCCCCGAGGTGCACGAAATTACCGAGGACTTGCTTGCGGCGGCAGGCGGGCACGGCTCGCGCTTTTCCACGGGTGGTATGGTCACAAAACTCCACGCCGCGCAGATTGCCACCGAGGCGGGGATTGATGTGATTGTGATGAACGGCTCTGCGCCCGAGGAGATTTACAAGGCGCTTGACGGCAAACAGGTCGGCACCTTCTTTGTCGGCAAAAAATAATTTGAAAATTACGGTGAATTCTATGACTGTATTAGAACAACTGGGCGGGCGCGCCAAAACGGCGGAACGCACCCTAATGACGGCGAGCACCGCCGAAAAAAACGAAGCGCTCATAAAAATTGCGGACGCATTATTGCAAAACACCGCATATATATTAGAAGAAAATCAAAAAGATTTGGAAAACGGGCGTAAAAACGGGATGTCCGACGCGCTGCTCGACCGTTTGGCGCTGTCCGAAGCGCGCATTGCGGGTATGGCGGACGGTGTACGCGCCGTGGCCGAACTGCCCGACCCCGTGGGCGCGGTGCTTTGTGAAACCGTGCGCCCGAACGGCTTGAAAATCCAAAAGGTCAGTGTGCCGTTGGGCGTTGTGGGCGTGATTTTTGAAGCGCGCCCGAATGTGACAAGCGATGCCGCGTCTCTTTGCTTAAAGGCGGGCAACGCCGTGATTTTGCGCGGCGGCAAAGAGGCCATTTGCTCGAATACCGCCATTGCTGCGGTTATGCGTGGCGCTCTGGAACAGTCTGCGCTCCCTGCCGACTGTGTGCAGTTGGTGGCGGATACCTCGCGTGAGAGCGCAACGGCGATGATGCAGTTGAACGGGTATATCGATGTGCTCATTCCCCGCGGCGGGGCGGGGCTTATCCGCGCCGTGGTGGAAAATGCGTCCGTCCCTGTCATTGAAACCGGCGTGGGCAACTGCCATATTTATGTTGACAAAGACGCCGATTTGGATATGGCGGCGGAGATTGTGTATAACGCCAAAACCTCGCGCGTGTCGGTGTGCAACGCGGCGGAAAGTTTGCTGTTGCACAGCGCAATCGCAGAAAAAGCCCTGCCGAAAATCAAGGCGCGCTTAGATGAAAAACAGGTCGAGCTGCGCGGCGACGAACGCGCCCGTGCCATTTGCCCCGAAATTTCCCCTGCCGACGAAACCGATTGGGGCAAAGAGTATCAAGACTACAAAATGTCCGTAAAAATCGTGGACTCCCTTGACGAAGCGATTGCACACATTTTTACCTATTCCACAGGGCACAGCGAATGCATTGTGACCGAAAATCCAAAAACCGCCGAACGGTTTTTAAACGAAGTCGATTCCGCGGCAGTATATCATAATGCGAGTACCCGCTTTACCGACGGCGGCGAGTTCGGCTTCGGCGCGGAAATCGGCATTTCCACCCAAAAACTGCACGCCCGCGGGCCGCTGGGGTTGCCGCAGCTTGTGAGCATGAAGTATAAAATCTACGGCGACGGGCAGACAAGATGAGGTGAATACCATGGCAAACAAAGTGAAAAAACATAAAAAAGGCGCACGCCGTTGGGCGTTCCCGCTGGGGCTTTTGATTGCGGTGCTGGCGTTGGTCGGCGCGGTCACGGTGATTGCGGCGGGCGTCGGTGCGGCGAAAAATGCCGTGCAGAAAAGCCGCAATTTTGACGAGTACAACAAAATGCTCACGCCCGTGGTGATGAATGACCCCGACGCGTTCGACGATATTACCAACGCCAACCCCGAACAACTCATTGACATTGCCATTTGGTCGATTTTAAAAAGCGACCTTGCGCCCGACCGATACGAATACGGCGAAAGCGGCATGCTTATCCCCGAAGCGGATGTCACCGCGTCGTTTGAAAAACTGTTCGGCACGGAAATCCGCCCCACGCACGGCACGGTGGAGGGCTACGGCTATGAGTTCACCTATGACGCGAGCAAGCAGACCTATACCATTCCCTTGACGGGTATTGTGCCGACCTATACGCCGCGCGTCGTGGATTTGGACAAAACCAACAATTCCATTGTGCTGACGGTAGCCTATCTCGGCGGCGACCAATGGGCGCAGGACAGCGAGGGCAATATGGTTGCACCCGAGCCTGACAAATATATGAAAGTCACTTTGCGTGAAAAGGACGGCAGTTACTATATCAGCGCCCTGCAAAATACCGCAACGCCCGAAACGGCGACCACGGTAGCGGCCGAAACGACGACTTCCGCCCCCGAAACCACAACCGCCGCGCCCGTGAGCGACACCGCGGCGCAAACCGAAGCCGAACCGGCTGCATAACCGAAAAAAAGAGGAAACGAAAATGAAAATACAAATTTCTCCGTCTATTCTTTCCGCCGATTACGGCAATTTAGAGCCCGAACTGCGCCGCATTACGGCGGCGGGCGCGGATATGGTGCATATTGATGTGATGGACGGCCATTTTGTGCCGAATATCACCCTGGGCGCGCCGATTGTCAAATGCATTCGCCACGCAACGGATTTGCCGTTTGATGTGCATTTGATGATTGCAGACCCGCAAAAGTATATTCCCGATTTTCTGAAAGCGGGCGCGGACAGCATCACCTTTCATATCGAAAGCGACGGCGACGCCGACGAAACGGTCGATTTGATTTTGCAGTCGGGCAAAAAGGCGGCGATTGCCGTCAAACCCGCCACACCGATTGAAGCGGTGTACCCTTATCTTGACAAAATCTCCATGGTTTTGGTGATGACGGTGGAACCGGGCTTCGGCGGGCAGAGCTTTATGGAAGATATGATGCCCAAAATCGTCGCGTTGCGGCAGGAGTGTGCGCGCCGCGGCATTGAAAATATGGATGTGCAGGTGGACGGCGGCATCGGCGCAAACACGATTGCCGTCGCCGCAAAGGCGGGCGCAAATGTGTTCGTTTCGGGCAACGCGCTGTTTTCGAGCGCGGATATGCAGAAAACGATAGCAGAATTTAAGGCGCTTTGCCGATAAACACGGCGTATTCGCGTAAATACGCCTGCGTGCGTTCATCGCACAGAAGCACTTCCCCGTATTCCGAGAGCGCCGCGCGTCCGGTGCGTAACGCGTTTGCCGCTGGGAACGAGACTTGCAGAAAATAGGCGCTTTCGTCGCGGTACAGGCGGCAAACCGCGTCCAAAAACGGCGGACTTTGCAAGCGGCGAAGAACGGCGAGCAGCGCGTCGGGCGAAGCGGTGCGGCACAGGAGCGTAAACGGCTGTTTTTTCACGCGGTAGCGCGTCGGCGCAGGTCGCGCGGTCAAAAATAAAACCGTATCGCCGTTTGCGGCGGGTAAGATGTCCACAAAGAGTTTGCCGCGCGGCGGCAGTGCCCACCCGAGCGTTTTTTCGGCGCGCGTCAACACCGTGCGAATGAGGGCTTCGGTGCGTGCGTCCCGACGGTGCAATTCGTCAAAGGTCAGTTTGTAAGCGGACAACTCCTGCTTTGTCAGGTGCGCGCAAAGTCCGCGTGCGGAAGTTTTATGTAATTCCATTTTTTGCCCTCCGTAAAAAAGAATTTCTCTTTCCATCCTATTACGCGCACGGGGTTTTGGCAATGCAAAATTATTGGAAAACGAGGTGGATTTTTTGCCGAAAGATGTGAAAATACCGGCAGACGGGCGCGTCTTCACGCCCGAAATGCAGGCGGAAATCAAAACCACACAAACCTATATGCGAAACCGTCTTTTGATGCTCGCCGCCCCCGCCTTGATGGCGTGGTACTATTACGGCGGCAGAGCCGTGCTTTTAACCGTACTTTCCGTTTTGACGGCCATGCTTTGTGAATATATCGGTATGCGCGTACTCAGGCAGGTGCCTGCTTTGCGGGATTTGTCCGCGGCGGTTATCGGCGTGACGGTCGCAATGCTGTTGCCGGCGTCTGCGCCGATATGGCTTGTGCTTTTGGCGACCTCGTTTGCAATTCTCGTGGTGAAGGTGCCGTTCGGCACGGCGCGCACCCTGCTGTTTTCCCCTGCGGCGGCAGGTGTGGCGTTTGTCGCGGTGTGCCTGCCCGACTATGTATTTTCCTATCCCGTTTTGCCCGAAAGCGGCGCGACGGTTGCCGTGTACGGCAGTGAGGGCTTTGCCGCGGGCGTTTCGCTGACGCAAATGCTCCAAAGCAGTACCTCGATGGGCGTTACGGCGGCGGATTATATCGATGTTTTAATCGGCAATACACCGAGCGCGATGGGCACGGGCTGTGTCATTGCGCTTGTCGGGGCGTTGCTGTTTTCGGCGGTGCGCTCTCAGAAAGGCTTTACGGCGGCAATATCCTGTTTGTTCGGCGCGGCGGTCTATGCGTTTTTGTTCCCGCGCATCACCACGGGGCGACTGCAATCGGTCTTTATGGAACTGTCGGGCGGCATGCTGTTTTTTGCGGCGCTGTTTTTACTGCCGGAGGAATCTATTTTGCCCAAACGCTTTTGGGGGCGGGTTGCCTACGGTGTTTCGGCGGGGATTATCACGATGCTGTTCCGTCGGTTCGGTGCATTGGAAGAGGGCGCGGTATTTGCCGTATTGCTTTGCAATGCGCTGACCTCGGCGTTTGATAAACTGCCCGTGGCGCGGTTTGAACACCGCGCAAGGCAACAAGCGCGCAGAAAACGCCGCGAAGCGGACGAAGCCGAAAATGCGTCTGCGAACGCGTTGGAGGAACAGGGAGGTGGCGCAGATGCGTAACGGCGAAAAATCCTTTTTGCAAAGTGTGCGCGACAGTGCCCTTTACAAAAATCCCGTTTTGTTTGAGGCGGTCGGCGTGGCGCCCGTGGCGGCGATGGCGGTTTCTTTGAAATCGGCGATTATGCTCGCGGCGGTCTCGTGCGCCGAATTGGTGCTTATCGAGCTGTTTGCCTGCTTGGCGCTCAAAAAAGTGCCGAGCCATTTCCGTATGGTGATTTACGCCGCGTTGGGCGTGGGCATCAACATTCCGTTTTTTATGTTTTTTGAGCGCTTCACCCCGAACGAGGCGAACGCGGCGGGCATCTTTTTGCCGCTGTTGGCGGTCAATTCCCTTGTTGCGCTCCACTGTGAACGCTTTGCGGTGAAAAACACCTTAAAAAGCACCTTTGCGGATGCGGTTGCCGCGGCGGCGGGGTATGCGTTCGTCGCGCTGATTGTCGGGCTGTTGCGTGAGATTTTCGGCAGCGGCACGGTGTACTCCTGGGATTTGGAGTTGCCCATACAGTTAAAAGGCTTTTTGATGCCGTTCGGCGGGTTTTTATTGCTCGGCTTTTTCGCGGCGGCGGTCAAGGGCATTTTGCGCAAAAAATCGCCCGACGCGCACCCTGAACAGGCGTTTTCGATGAAAGAAATTTCGCAGTCGCACATCGGCAGTTTGAAATCGCTTTTGGACGCGGATTTTAACCCGTATGACGAAACGGACGCGACAGGGCAAGATGCGCCCGAAACGCCGAAAAAGGCGAAAAAAGCAAACGCGCCGAAGAAGGCAAAACGGAAAGCGGAAAAAACGGCAAAGGGAGACGCAAACGCCGCTCCCTTGCAGACAGACGCGCCGCCCGCAGACGGCGAAGCGGCACCGACGCGCCCGCGCCGTGTACCCCGCGACGATTATTTGTCCGACTTTGACGAAATGCTGACGGAGTTGGATTTGTATAAACAAAAACAGCAGGATACTGCCGAAACACCCGCGGCAGAACCGAAGCCTGCACCGTCGGCAGAGGAACAGGAGGCGAGCGACGAATGAGTATTCTCGGCAGTTTATTTTCGGCGGCAATGTATGCCTGCCTGTTCCAAAACCTGATTTTTTCGGGCGGTTACGGTGCCGACGAAGCCATCCGTATGGCGGCAAAGCCGAAACAGCTGTACCCGTTGAGTTTTTTTATCATTTATCTGTCTACGGCGGTGTCGTTGATTTGCGTTTTATTCGAGCAAATTCCCGCCGTACACGCCTTAAATGTGTTTTGGCACGCGCTGATTTTTGTCGGCGTGCTTGCGGCGGTGTATTTGATTACCTTGCTGTTCGTTTTGTATGTTGTCAAAGCCAAACCGCGCACCGTGCGGCGGCTCGGCATTGCCGCGTTTAATACGCTGGTGCTTGCCGTGCCGTTTATCAATTACCGCGCGGCGTTCGGCGTGTTTGAGGCCATCGGCGCAGGGCTTGGCGCGGGGGCGGCGTTCATTATCGCCGTGTTGCTGATCAATTTCGGCCTGCGCGCCATTGACAAAAACGAAAGTATCCCCGAAGCGTTTAAAGGCACGCCCGCAATTTTCATTTATACCGCCGTTTTGTCCCTTGCCTTTACGGGGCTGACGGGCAGAGGGCTCGGGGTGTAAATCTGCAACCTTGTCGGAAAAGAGAAGACCATGTTTCAAACCAACAAAACGGTAAAACCGCGGAAAAAAAGTTATTATCCGTTCTCCAAAAATTATCCGGGGCGGCGCACGGGCACGAAATATGCCATCGGCGAAAGCCGCGCGCGCCGCAAAAAAGAGCGCAACAATACCATTTTGTATGCGGTTAGCTTGGTGTTGGCTTTTTTTGTCGTGTTTTCGGTCGCGTCGGTGATGTTCATGCTGTCTAAGCGCCCCTTGCGCGACAACACCGCCACGGCAGACGGCACCGCCGCGCAATGGCAGGCGGTGTATATGAACGGCGACGAGCTCGGCGGCGGGATTGCGTTTGATTTGTTCCAAAGCACGCTGTCCGCGCAGTCGGCAAATGCGGTTTTGGTGGATTTTAAAGATGCAAGCGGACAGCTTTGTACCGCCGCGGACGGCAGTACGGCGGCGGAAATCGGCGCGGCAGCCGCGCCCGTGACAACGGCGGCAGATACCGTGGCACGCTTAAAAGCAGGCGGCTATAAAATCATTTTACGCGTATATTGTTTTCAAGACCCCGTTGCGGCGGCGAATTTGCCGGCCGCGGCGGTCACGGAGGCGGACGGCGTGACCGTTTGGCTGGATGACAGCGCCCGCAACGGCGGCAATCCGTGGCTCAACCCGTATTCCGAAACGGCGCGCACCTATCTTTTACAGGTAATCAACGAAGCGGTGGCGTTCGGTGCGGATATGATATTGCTGGACGGGGTTTCGTTCCCCGAAAGCCGCTATATTGACCGCGCGTATTTCCCGGGCGAAGCGGAAAGCATTTTCAGCCGCAACGCGATTTTACACGATTTTATTGAACAGGCGGCGGCCGTTGCGGGCGATGTGCCGCTGGCGGTCAATATGCCGCTGTCGGCGGCGCTTTCGGGCAGTGCGCCTCTGTACGGCGGCGGGATTTTCGACAGTGCCGCCGAATACAGCGCCGTGGATATGCGTACACAGAGCCTGTCGGACGGCACGGTCATCGGCGATGTACCCTATACTGAGGGCATGGATGCACAGCAGTATGTGCCGACGGCGTGCGCCCTTTTGCAAGACCGTTTGGCGGAAAATTATCAAACCAAAGCGCTGTTTGCGGTGGCGGATACGCCCGAACAGGTATCTGCCGCGCAAAATGCGGGTATACTGAACTATATCCTGTTCCCGCAAAAAGATACTTGACAAGTGTTGATTAAAGTGGTATACTGCTTCTTGGAAAAATATCCTTGCGGCGCTTTTGCCCGCAGAAGGGGAGTAGCTTTTACTCGATGGTCAACATACATGCCGTATACGGCTGGTCATCGAGCCTAAAATCCCGCGTGATTAGGTAGCCAGACCTTCGGCAGAATGTACGGTTCTGCCGCAAGGTCTTTTTTCTTAGAAAAAAAGAAAACAAGGAGGCAAACGGTATGCAAGAATATTTGCATTCCACGGAAGAAGTTTTTGCAGAAGTCCAAAGTACCGAAAACGGCTTGACTGTCGCCGAGGCACAAAAGCGACTTGCGGAAAACGGCAAAAACAAATTGCAGGAGGGCAAAAAGAAATCCCTCGTGCGCAGATTTTTAGAGCAGTTCACAGACCCGATGATTATCATTTTGATTGTCGCGGCGGTCATTTCGGCGATTACCTCCATTATGGAGCACGAAGCCCCGACCGACGTGGTTATCATTTTGGCGGTGGTCATCATCAACGCCGTGCTCGGTGTGTATCAGGAGAGCAAGGCGGAAAAGGCGATTGAAGCCTTGCAGGAAATGGCGGCGGCGACCTCAAAGGTTCTGCGCGACGGCAATGTCGTGGAAATCCACAGCGAGGATTTGGTCGTCGGCGATGTTGTTTTGCTCGAAGCGGGCGACGCGGTGCCTGCCGACGCGCGCATTATAGAATGCGCGAGCTTAAAAATCGAAGAAGCGGCGTTGACGGGCGAGTCTGTTCCCGTCAACAAGATTATGTCGACCATCGGCTTGGGCGACCAAAAGGATGTGCCGCTGGGCGACCGCAAAAATATGATGTATATGGGCTCGTCGGTGGTGTACGGGCGCGGGCGCGCGGTTGTGACCGCCACGGGTATGGACACCGAAATGGGCAAAATCGCCGGCGCGTTGGCGGCCGCCGAGGACGGGCAGACGCCGTTGCAAAAGAAATTGGCGCAGTTGAGCAAGATTTTGAGCTTTTTGGTGCTCGGCATTTGTATCTTTATGTTCGGCTTCGATATTGTCCGTTGCTTTGTCGGCGGCAACACCCCCGATTTTGCATTTTTGCTTGACTCGTTTATGCTGGCGGTATCGCTGGCGGTTGCCGCAATCCCCGAGGGCTTGGCGGCGGTTGTCACGGTGGTGCTGTCCATCGGCGTGACCACCATGTCGAAGAAAAATGCAATTATCCGCAAGCTGACCGCGGTGGAAACCCTCGGCTGTGCGCAGATTATCTGTTCGGATAAAACCGGTACGCTCACGCAAAACAAAATGACCGTCGTGGAGCATTACGGCGACGACGAAACCCTGCTCGCCAAGGGTATGGCGCTTTGCACCGATGTCAATATCGACAGCGAGGGCAATTTGGTCGGCGAGCCGACGGAGGCGGCGCTGGTGGCGTATGCGCTTTCGTTAAATCTCAATAAAAACGACCTGTTAAAGGTTGCACCGCGCGTCGGCGAAGCGCCGTTTGACTCGATGCGCAAAATGATGACCACGGTGCACAAAACCGCCGACGGCGTGTTGCAGTTTACCAAAGGTGCGCCCGACGAGGTGCTCAAAAACTGCACAAAAATTCTCAAAAACGGTGCGCCTGCCGATTTGACCGAGGCGGATCGTACGGCGATTTTACAGCAAAATAAGGCATACGCCGACCGTGCGTTGCGCGTGCTTGCGTGCAGTTTTAAAACGCTTGATGCCGTGCCCGAGGACCAAAGCCCCGAGGCGCTCGAACACGATTTGGTGTTCGTCGGCTTGGTCGGTATGATTGACCCCGTTCGCCCCGAAGTCAAAGACGCGATTGCCGAGTGCCGTTCGGCAGGCATTCGCCCGATTATGATTACCGGCGACCACAAAGATACCGCCGTTGCCATTGCGACGGAATTGGGGATTATCAGTGACCCGTCCGAGGCGATTACGGGCGCGGAGCTCAACGAGATTTCCGACGAAGATTTCAAAGAAAAGGTCACACAGTATTCGGTCTATGCGCGCGTGCAACCCGAGCATAAGGTGCGCATTGTCAACGCGTGGCGTTCGCGCGGGATGATTACCGCCATGACGGGCGACGGCGTGAACGATGCACCGTCCATTAAGAGCGCGGACATCGGCATCGGCATGGGCATTACGGGGACGGATGTCACGAAGAATGTTGCCGATATGGTTTTGGCGGATGACAACTTCGCTACGATTGTGTCCGCAGTCGAAGAGGGCAGACGCATTTATGACAATATCCGCAAATCCATTCAGTTCCTGCTCGCGTCGAATTTGAGCGAGGTTATGTCGATTTTCTTCGCCAATATTTTGGGCTTTACGATTTTGAAGCCGGTGCACCTGTTGTGGATTAACCTGGTGACCGACTGCTTCCCCGCGTTGGCGCTGAGTATGGAAAAGGGCGAGAAAAACCTGATGAAACGCCCGCCGCGTAAATCCACGGACGGCATTTTCGCAGGCGGCGTCGGCGGCGATATTGCCTACCAGGGCTTGCTTGTCACCGTGCTGACGATTTTGGCGTATTTTATAGGGCACTTTATCGAAGCGGGCAGATGGGAAATCGTTGACAGCCCCGACGGGATGACGATGGCGTTTTTGACCATGTCGATGTGCGAGATTTTCCATTCGCTCAATATGCGTTCGCAAAAGGGCTCCCTTTTCACGATTGGGCATCAAAACAAATTCCTGGCGCTGTCGACCGTCGCTTCGCTCATTACCACCACGGCGGTTATCTATATTCCGTTCCTGCGCGAAGCGTTCGGGTTTGAGTTTATCGACCTGAAAGAGTATTGCATCGCGCTGTTGCTGGCGGTCAGCATTATCCCGCTTGTGGAAATCGTCAAATTCTTTGAGCGGCTGTATGGCAAGCACAAGGCAAAGAAAGCATAAAATTCAAGTTTTAGAAAAACACCCCGACAGGCGCTGTTTCGCTTGTCGGGGTGTTTTGTGCCGGTTTTTAATTGTAATGCAATAAAATTGGGGGTTGTGGGCGCGAACGCATTGTAATTTGTGCGTAGGGGTCGGCGTCTCGACGACCCGTTGTAGGGGCGGGTCTCCGCGCCCGCTCGTGAATTTTGCTGTAATTTTGCGGAACGGTCAAGACCGTTCCCTACGCACAAAATACATTTTTAGGGTAGGGCGGGGGCTTGCCCCCGCCGTCAATTCACATCAAACCCCGCGGCGGGGGCAAGCCCCCGCCCTACCGTACAAATCACCCCCACAAACCCCAATTTGCCGTCGCGCCGGAGCGACTGACGGAATGGTATGACCGTTCCCTACAAATCAAAATTTCCATTCGAGAGGATTTGTAAAGAGTATCTGCAAAGTAAATTTACGATGCAAAATTTACGATGCAAAATTTACGAAGCAAAATTTACGAAGCAAAATTCAGGAGTCCAATATCGGCATGGGGTCAACGGCGGTGCCGTCCCGGCGCATTTCAAAATGCAAATGCACCTCGTCTGCCGACTCAACGGGCACGCTCCCCAAATTGCCGATGCGGTCGTTGATTTTCACTTTGTCGCCGACTGCGGCGGTACTGCCCTTGCCGAGCCCGCAGTAGCGCGCCACAAGCCCGTCGCCGTGGTCGATTTCCACCACCGTGCCCCATAAAACATCGTCATACACCGCTTTTACCACGCCGTTGTTGACGGCGCGCACCTGGTCACCGACCGTGCCGCGAAAATCCACGCCGTTGTGTACGCGCCAATCCCCCATGGTTTTGGACTGCACCATATCCCCGCCCGAAAACGGTTTGTCCACTTCGCTCAAAAGCGGCAGGGAAAAGTGCTCGGCGCGTGTAATGCCGTCCTCTTGCGCGACGACCGCCTGTCCGTCGGGCTGTGCCTGTGTCGGGGCGGCGGGTTCGGTCGGGGCGGCGGTTGTCTCCGCCGATTGGGTATACGGCGCCAAATCCGACGCGTCGAATTTGGCGCTCGGCGCGGCGGTTTGTGTTTCGTCCGCTTCTTTCGGCGTTAAGCGAAATGCGGCGGCGTTTTTGGCGACGGCAAATGCCGCGCACAACGCAATCACCAGCCCCGCATACAGCAGAGCCGTGCGTTTCCCGAGTTTTTTGAAGCCCTTTTCGGCTTTTTTGCGTTCAGACATTTTCTGACACCTCCGTTGAGAGAGTGTGCCCGCTCCGGCGGAAAAATATACACATTTTAATAAAAAGTGCAAAAATTTCCGCGGCGGTTTCGTCTTTTTCTTGACAGAAACACCGAAAAGATATAAAATAACTAAGATAGTGTACTATACGCGATCATGGTATACTGTCCGTTTGATTTTATTGTAATCATTCCATAAAATTGAAAATCTTTCAAAAGGAGGTGCTATGCTTTTTGAATCCGATACTTATAGCAGTCATCGCAGCGGTGGCGGCGGCAGTGGTATTCGGTGTGCTCGGGTTTGTGCTGGGCGGCGCGCATCGCAAAAAGGTTGCCGAGGCGGCAATCGGCTCTGCAACAGAGGAAGCGGCGCGTATTGTCAACCAAGCGGTGCAAACCGCGGAAAGCAAACGGAAAGAAACCGTGCTTGAAGCCAAAGACGAAGCCCACAGGCTCATTACCGAGGCCGAAAAGGAAACCAAGGAACGCCGTGCCGAAGTACAGCGTCAGGAAAGACGGCTGATTCAAAAAGAAGAATCGCTTGACAAAAAAGTCGAAGCGATGGAGAAAAAAGAAGAAACTTTGAGCCAAAAACTCAAAGAAGCAGACGACAAGCTCGCGGAAGTCGAGCAAATCAAAAAAAGCCAATTCGATATGCTTGAAAAAATTTCAGGCTTTACGAAGGAGCAGGCAAAGTCCTTGCTGTTAAGCAACCTCGACGAGGAGCTGACCCACGACAAGGCAGTCCGCATTATGGACTTTGAGCAGCGCACCAAGGATGAGGCGGACACGCTCGCGCGGGAGATTATTTCGACCGCCATCCAGCGCTGCGCGGCAGACCACGCGTCCGAGGCGACCGTTTCGGTGGTCGCGTTGCCCAATGACGAAATGAAGGGCAGAATTATCGGCCGTGAGGGCAGAAATATCCGTACCTTGGAAACCATTACAGGCGTGGATTTGATTATCGACGACACACCCGAGGCCATTACCGTGTCAAGTTTTGAGCCGGTACGCCGCGAGGTGGCGCGTTTGACGATTGAAAAACTCATTTCCGACGGGCGTATTCACCCCGCCCGCATTGAGGAAATGTATGAAAAATCCCGCCGCGAGGTCGAGCAGACCATTCGCCAGACGGGTGAGCGCGCGGTGATTGACGCCGGCGTCAACGGCGTGCACCCCGAACTCGTCAAATTGCTCGGCAAGCTGAAATACAGAACCAGCTACGGGCAAAATGTGCTGAACCACTCTTTGGAGGTTTCGTACCTTGCAGGGTTAATGGCGGCGGAACTCGGCGCAGATGTGAAAACCGCAAAGCGCGCAGGGCTTCTCCATGACATCGGCAAGGCGCTGGACCGCGAATATGACGGTACGCACATCGAACTCGGTGTGGAGTACGCCAAAAAATACCGCGAAAACGAACAAGTCGTGCACGCCATTCAGGCGCACCACGGCGATGTGGAGGCAAAAACCGTTGTGGCTTGCCTTGTGCAGGCGGCAGATGCCATTTCTGCGGCACGCCCCGGCGCCCGCCGCGAAAATGTGCAGAATTATATCAAACGCCTTGAAAAGCTGGAGGAGATCGCAACTTCTTTTGACGGCGTTGAAAAATCCTTTGCCATTCAGGCAGGGCGCGAGATTCGCATTATGGTGAATCCCGATGTCGTATCCGACGACCGTATGACCATCGTCGCCCGCGATATTGTGAAAAAAATCGAGGACGAGTTGGAATATCCCGGGCAAATCAAGGTGCATATTATCCGTGAGAACCGGGCAATCGAATACGCAAAATAATTGCTTCATTTGCCGCTCCGATTCTGCCGGATACAGAGTCGGGGCGGTTTTGCATCGTAAATTTTCTTTGTAGGGAATCTTTACAAATCCTCTCGTATAAAAATCTGTGCAACTTGGGGTTTGTGGGGGCGAACGCATTACATTTCGTGCGTAGGGGTCGGCGTCCTC
>JBJEPV010000024.1:0-3078 GCA_051881415.1 Candidatus Fimenecus sp. | reverse complement strand
CGTCCGCTTTCAAAACGCCTGTATTTACGGTGATATCGTTTACAAGAACTGCATTGGCAGAAAGGTTTTGCGCTGTGCCGTCGGTCAGCGTACCGTTGACGAGGGCGGCAAACCAATAAAGGTTGCCTGCGTTCTTAATTTGATATACGCCGTCTATCAGTTCGGCAGGTGCATAACTGCCGCACGCAGTGCAGAATCCGTTTTCATAAGCATGGTCGGCATAATACGATTTTTCTGTGTTTTCATACGCAGAAGATACCGGCTCGCCGGGATTACCGATACAACCGGAATATGTTACATTACAATACACAGTGCCGTGGGTATTATCAAGGGTCGGGTAAGCGTCTGTACCGAGGGTTTGATACCAGCTTTGCGTACCGTCGCTGACGCTGCTGTTCAAAAGGTAGGCAATCTCACCGCTTGCAAACTCCTCTGCGGTTTTGCTCTCGGTATTTGTAACCTTGCCGCTGTTTAAGCCCACAGCGTTTTTATCGCATTTACCGCTGTCAAAGTAACAGTTGGAAATTGTACCGTTGCTGCCGACAAATCCGCAAATATTACCGACATAAGAAGATTCAGAACTGCTCAACAAACCGATATTATAACAGTTTTCTATTGTGCCTTTATTCAGAATGCCGCAGATACCGCCGATATAATTGCCCGTGCCGATGACTGCGCCTGTATTATAACAGTTCTGTACAGCGCCGCCGTAATTGTTTCCGCAGATACCGCCGACAAAGTCAGTACCGATGATTGTGCTTGTGTTGTAGCAGTTTTCCACTGTGCCGTATTTCGCACCGCAGATACCGCCGACACGCGCGCCACCGACAAAGAAGGAATTAACAACACCGACATTGGAAACCTTACCGTTTGTACCTATGCTTCCGAATAAGCCTATGTTATTTGCGCTTGCATCATTGAAATACAAACCGCTTACCGTATGGTTTTGCCCGTCAAAATTACCTGTGTACCGAGTGGGATACTCTCCGATAGGCGTCCAGACTTTACCGCCGAAAACACCGTCTTCATTCATAATGCTTGTGTTTACAATAATATCGTTTACAAGCACCGCATCAGCAGAGGTATTTTGCTCTGTGCCGTCGGTCAGCGTACCGTTAACAAGGGCAGAGAACCAATAAAGGTTACCTGCGTTCTTGATTTGATATATGCCGTCTGTAAGTTCTGCAGGTTCATAACCATCGCACATCGTGCAGAATCCGTTTTCATAGTTATGGTCGGCATAAACCGTTTCCGATGTGTTTGCATACACATAATCAGGCTCACCGGGATTGTTTACACAACCGGGATATCTCAAATTGTGATACACTGTGCCGTGGGTGTTATTCAGGGTAGGTACGCTATCTGTACCAAGTGTTTGATACCACTTTTGTGTACCGTCGGTTACACCGCTGTTCAAAAGGTAAGCAACCTCACCTGATGTAAACTGCGCTTCTGTTGCTTGTGTTACACCTGATGAAGGCGCAGAACCGAAAGGATTCAAATAATAGAAGTTCGTAACCGTTATCTTACCGGATGACACTCTGCTGACAATATTTCCGCCGGCGGTATTGACGCCGAAGGTTGCCGAAATATAACAATTGCTTACAGTTGTAGCGCTTTGCGTCCAACCGACTACACCTGCACAGTTGAAGGTTTGCGAGCCGTTTATTGCGCCTGTAAATGCGCAGTTGTTTATTATTACTTTTCCGTCTGCAATACCGACAAAACCGCCGTGCGTT
The DNA here is from genome assembly GCA_051881415.1 of Candidatus Fimenecus sp. Classification (GTDB taxonomy): domain Bacteria; phylum Bacillota; class Clostridia; order Oscillospirales; family Acutalibacteraceae; genus Fimenecus. The sequence continues at coordinate 1,339 of JBJEPV010000024.1, read as the reverse complement.
CCGTCGCCCGATAAGGTTGAGTTGATGGTTACATCAGATACGCAGTTTTCAAGTGTAGTGGGAACCTCCCCTCCGGCCGGAACATGCATTATAAAACCGGCGGCATACTTAACCGCAGTTTCAATGGTACCTGTAACCGTAAGGTTTTTAATTGTACCGTTTTTAACATAACCAAAGATTGCAACATCATTGCTTCCGCTCTGATTTACAGTGATTTTATAACCGCAACCGTCAAAGGTGCCTTGGTACGCATAGCTGCTTGTGCCTATTGCAATAAAATTACGGCTGCCAAAATCAATATCATTTGTGAGAACTGCATTTGCATAGGTGTTTTCTCTGTTTACGTTTACATAGTTCGCAAACCAGCAAAGGTTACCTGCGTTCTTAATTTGATATACGCCGTCTGTAAGTTCGGCAGGCTCATATTCACCGCAAATGCAAAATCCGTTCGTATAGTTATGATTTATTTCTTCTAAATTACCGTTATTGATGAACGTGCCGTTGTTAATAACTGTGCCGTTATTGGTAAACCCATTGTTGTTAATAATTGTGCCGTTATTGGTAAGGGTTACACCGTCAGGAACCGTAAGGGTGACTCCTGCCGGAATGACCAATGTTTTCCCTTCGGGGATTGTAATATCGGCAGGAAGGGTTAAATCGCCGTAAACTTCAAGCGTTCCGTCTTCATTCATTTTAATTCCGGAGCTTGTGCCAAAGTTTCCGTTGGTTGCGGTTACGGTACCGCCCAATAGGATGCAAATACCGTCCGTATTGTTTTTACCGCCGCCGATGTCCGAACCCGCATTTTTGCCGTTCGCCGTAACTGTACCGCCGTTGATAATGACTACACCGCCGTTGCCACCGGAAACTCCGGTATACACACCGCCACCGCCGATACCGGCGCCGCCGTCTTTACCTGTTGCCGTAACGGTACCGCTGTTAATAATAACCGTTCCGCAAGTGTTTTGTCTTTCAGCGCCGATACCGGCGCCGTAACTTCCGCCCTCCGCATTTAGTGAGCCGTCGCCCTCAATAATCAGCGTTCTGCCCTCACCGACGCAAACGCCGGCTTTTTCATAGCCTGCTTTGAGTGTATTTGTGCCTTCCAGAATCAGCGTAACCTGACCGCGGTTATCAACGCCGCCCACTGACAATGCGTATGTATAATTTGTACCGGAACGGTCAATCGTTAAGTCTTGCGCCTTGATTGTAACCGGAATATCTGTGTTAATATTCAGTTCGTTTGTTGTTGTGGAGCCGGTTACCGTTAAGACCTTTGCAGGGTCAACATTCACCATAATCTGACTGCCGAATTTAATCTTTATCTTACCGGGATTGT
>JBJEPV010000023.1:0-3126 GCA_051881415.1 Candidatus Fimenecus sp. | reverse complement strand
TGTTTGCACTGTTGTTTTTCAATGTGCTGACAAAACCGCTCGGCTGGTTGCAATCTTTCGTTTATAATGCATTGGATTTTATTGTCAGCTATCCTTTCCGATTAGGTAGGTAACAGATGGAACAGATTTCTTATAAGTTGGAAGTATTTGAAGGTCCGATGGACTTGCTTTTACATCTGATTTCTAAGCATAAACTGAATATTTACGATATTCCGATTATCGAGCTTGTCGAGCAATACATTGACTATGTAAAGCAAATGCAGGCTGAGGATATGTATGTTGCCAGCGAGTTTTTGGAAATGGCGGCAAGGCTTGTGTATATCAAAACGGTTTCGCTTTTGCCTGTGTATGAAGAAGCCGAAGAACTGAAAAAAGAATTGACCGGCGAACTGTTAGAATACCGCGATTGTCAGTTAATGGCGGGCAAATTGGCGAAGCAAACCGAGGGCTTCGACCGTTTTGTGCGTAACCCGATGACCATAGATATTGACCCGACTTATACGCGCTTACACGAGCCTTCGGAGCTGTTGCGCGCCTATCTCAATGTGGTTGGGAAAAAAATGCGCAAATTGCCGCCGCCGATTGAAGCGTTTAAAGGCATTGTTGCCACAAAAATTGTTTCGGTAGAGTCCAAAATCCAATCGATTTTCCATAAATTAAAGCGCAAAGGGAATAAACAAAAGTTCAAAAATTTATTTACCGATGCCGAATCCCGTTCGGATATGATTGCGACATTTTTGGCGGTCTTAGAGCTCGCCAAGGTCAAAAAGGTCTATTTGGACGGTGAGGGCGATGCGATGCGTGTGGAACTGCTCGCGGAGGATTTCGCGGATTTTGATGCGCACGAATGGGAGTAAACTATGTTAAATGCCAATGAGTTACAGGCGGCGGCGGAGGCGGTATTGTTCGCCGTCGGCGAGCCGCTGGAATTGAAAAGAATTGCCGAAGTGTTGGAAATCGAAGAGGAAAGCGCCGAGCAGGTGTTGATGAATTTGTCCGCCGCTTTGGATGTGCGCGGCAGCGGTATCAGCCTGTTGCGCCTCGGGTCAAAGTATCAGCTTGCCTCCCGCACACAGTTTGCGCCGCAAATTCGCAGTATCTTGGAAGTCAAGCGCAATGCGCCGCTTTCGCAGGCGGCCTTTGAGGTGCTGGCTGTGATTGCCTATAACCAGCCTGTCACCAAGTCCTTTGTGGAGCAGGTGCGCGGTGTGGATTGCTCCGGGGTGATTGCAACGCTTTGCCAGAAAAAACTGATTGAGGAAAAAGGTCGTTTGGAATTACCGGGCAGACCGCTTGTATACGGTACAACGCCGGAATTTTTGCGTTGTTTTTCCGTGTCGGATTTGGGCGAACTGCCCGAACTTCCCAACCATGATGCAGAGCAGTCGATAGAAGCGGTGATGGAGGCGGCAGGGCAACCGTTAGATATAGTTTCGGTTGAAAACAAAGAAGCCGAAACGGGAACCGATATAATTTCCGAATAAATAGTTCAAATGCCGAAAAAGGAGGTGTCGCGATGGTTTTTCTATATATTTTACTCGGGATTATTGCTTTGATTATTCTGCTGTTAAGCGTAAAAGTGCGTGTGGACGCAGAATATATTGACGATTTCCGCGTAAAACTGCGCTGGCTTTTTCTATCCTTTGACCTATACCCGATGAAAAAGAAAGAAAAAAAGCCGAAGAAAGAAAAACCGGCTGCGGAGGAACCGCCGCAGGAAGAAGCCACTCCTACGGAAAAGAAACCGAATCCCTTGAAAACCTTTTATGAAAATCAAGGCTTTGACGGCGTGATGCAATTGGTGCGGGATGCGGCAGATGCTGTCGGTTCTTTGATGAAGAGCATGAAAAAGCATTTGATACTCGATGAATTGTATTTGTGGGCGGTTATCTCCCATAACCATGATGCGGCACAAACTGCCATCGAATATGGGCAGGCGTGTCAGCAAATTTTCCCCGCAATGGGTTTTATTTGCTCCAATTTAAAGGTGAAAAAATACGATGTTGAGGTCGAGCCGGATTTTATCGGTACATTCAGTTCGGCGCAGTTTGCGGTTTCCCTTTCCATCCGACCGATATTTTTAATCCATGCCGGCATTGTGATGGCATGCAGATTGCTGTTTAAAGTGGTTTTGAAGATTTTCCCCATCAAATCAAAATCACAGAAACATACAGAAAATCCTACAAACAATACTACTATTGAAGGCGGTGCTACAATATGAAAGAACAATCAGCAGCAGGGATTTTGGAAGCCACCATTGAAAAGGTGAAGAATCTTGTCAGCGTCAGCACAATCATCGGTGACCCGATGCAGGTGGACGGCGGCATTACCATTATTCCCGTTTCTAAGGTGACCTATGGGTTTGCTTCGGGCGGTTCGGATTTCCCGTCCAAAACCAACAAAGAACTGTTTGGCGGCGGCGGCGGTGCGGGCGTAACGATTACACCCGTTGCATTTTTGGTGATTGCCGACGGCGAAGTGACCATTAAGCACATTACGGCGTTTGACAATGCCGCAGAACGCGTGGTCAACCTTGTGCCCGAAATGTTTGACAAGGTGACTTCCGTAGTAAACAAAGCCAAAAAGGAAAAAGATGCAAAAGCGCAGGAAGCCGCTGACGATGCAATGGTTTCCGCCGCGATTGACGAACTCACAAAATAAAACCCACAAAATATTTCAATCACCGCCTGCATATTCTTGAATATGGCAGGTGGTTGATTTGTGTAAAAAGTGTTTTTTGGGTATCCTCTTTTCTATGCTGTTGCTGTACAGTTGTGCGTTGTGCGCAGGGGCGGTAGATTTGCCTGCGGACATTTCTGCTCAGGCGTGTGTTTTGATGGTCGCTGACACACATGAGGTGCTGTTTTCGAGAAATGAACACGACCCATTGCCCATGGCGAGCACGACCAAAATTATGACGGCGCTTGTTGCCCTTGAAAGCGGAATGCCACAAAAACAGATTACCGTCACGGATGAAATGGTTCTCGTGGAAGGGACTTCTATCGGTCTGTTGCCCGGGGATACGGTTACCGTGCAAACACTCGTTGCCGGTATGCTGTTGGAGTCGGGCAATGATGCCGCCAATGTGACTGCCTATGCGGTATCGGGCGGTATAGCCCCTTTAGA
>JBJEPV010000022.1:0-16716 GCA_051881415.1 Candidatus Fimenecus sp. | reverse complement strand
AATTGAAAATCCTGAATCATGGCACAATCATCTTTCTATATTTTACTCTATAAATCCATATTTTGCAAGCATTTTGGCAATTTTTTCGCCTTTTGGCAGCATATTTATGTCATCTTTGGCAATGCCGCCGACCAAAAGCATCGAAATCCCGTAAACCAACACGGCAAAAACGATGGCGACGGCGCAAGCGACAATATTTGTCACCGAAAGTGCCCCGCGCGACCAATCAGGCAAAATGTTGGAAAACAGCCCATAGCTTGTGTATGCCGCCACGCCGCAAAGCACACTGCAAATCAGGGGTTTAACAAACACGGACATCAAATTCACCCGCACCTTGGTGGTGCGCACCAACGCAATATAGTTGTAAATAACGATAATGGTATAGCAAATGACCGTGCCGAATACCGCGCCGTTAATATTAAACCGCGGCATGCCGATAAATATGTAGTTGGCAATCACCTTGGCAACCGCGCCGACCGTCAGCGAGCGCAACGGCACAGAGGGCTTGCCCAAAGCCTGCAGCATATTGGTCATCGGCTGGGAAAGTGAAATTAAGAAGATGGTATAGCCGTACGCCGCCATAATCGGCGCGGCGATGGAAATGGCAGAGGCAGACTTGCCCGTTTGGTACATCATTTCAAGTATCGGCGACGCGAGTACACCCATACCGATGCCCGCAGGCAGAGAAATCATCAAGGTCACGCGCAAAACGGACTCAATCGAAATTTTAATCACCTTTTTATCCTTTACCGCCCATGCCGCCGAAAGCGCGGGAATCGCGCTGACACCCAAGGTCATGGTAATGGAGGGAATCAGGTTTTTAAAGTCCAAAGACATTGTATATGCGCCGTACAGATATTTCGCAATATCCGCGTCCAAAATCTGCGAGGCGGCAAGCGAGTCGCCGTAAATGGATTTGATATAGTCTAAATTCGACAAAATCATCGTATCCAAACGGTTTTGCACGGTGATGGAGTCGATGAGATTTGTTACGCTGAACACAAGCGAAGATGCCACCACCGGCACGGCAATGGAAATTAAGGTTTTGGCGATAGCAGAGCCTGCCAAAGGCTTGGGGGAATTCACCAATTCCTCACGCGTGATGCCGTCGCCTTTCACCTTGTAAAGTATCATCATATAAATCATACCGACCACGGTGCCCGCCGTAACGCCGATGGCGGCACCCGCCGCGGCATAGGGGTAAATGGCGCTCATCGCCTCGGCTTCGGTGGTGACGGTCTGCCCGTAAACGGGTAAGCCCGCCGCAAAGCGCGAAAGCCCGTAGGTAATGGCGATTTTGGCACACGCAAGCCCCGCGACAACCTTGCCGACCGCCTCCCAGACCTCGGACATCGCCGTGGGCGTCATATTGCGCAAGCCATTGTAGTAGCCGCGGTAAATTGACATCACACAGCAGAAGAAAATCGACGGGGTAATGGCGATAATGGACGGGATAGCCTCTAAATTTTTCGCAAGATACGCATACGGATAGGAAAGTGCCAGCATCAAAACGGTGCCGACCGTACCCGTAATCAGGAACAGCCGCGCGGCGACTTTGAAAATCTGTTTGACATCGCGGAAGCGCCCCAACGCCACCTGTTGGGAAACCATTTTGGAAACCGCCACGGGAAGCCCCGCCATAGACACGGTGTAAATCGGGATATATAAATTATACGCCGAGTCAAAACACCCGCGCCCGACTGCGCCGACCATATTGGAAATCGGAATTTTATAAAGAATCCCGATAATTTTGACAAGAATGGTTGCCGCCGCCAAAACCATGGCGCCGTTTAAGAGAGATTGGCTTTTTCTTTTTTTCTGTGCCAAAACAAGTGTCACTCCCTTTCGCCGTTACACGGCGAGATACAGAATACCATTGAATGCCGCCTGTGTCAATCCGGCAAGCCCTGTTTTCCTAAAAATTCGCGCAACAAAGAGGTTTCGGGGATAAGCGACGGAGAAATCGGCACAAAAAGCCTGAGTGCCGCCGCCAATTCTTCGGCATCTTTTTTCTGCTTACCCGAAAGGTCGGCGCCCTCGAGCATATTTAAGCAGGTGTCGCGGAATACGCACGGCGCGCTTAAATGCACGGAATTGATTTTCACATCAGCACAGTCGCGGTACGGGAACAGGTATTTGTCCTCCCCGTTGCGCACACTTTCCCACAAATTATAGGTATTTTCCACCGAGCTTGCGCGGAACAGATAGTCGCGCGTCATACGGCGCAAAAAACGCAGATTGCGTTTGTTTAAGATAATTTTCCCTTTTTCATTGTATATGCGGGAAGACACGCTGATATAGATTTTTAACAGATTTTTCTGCGGCAGAGCGTCGGTAATCAGCGGATTTAAAGCGTGCAAGCCCTCGACCACCACGGCGTCCTGCTCACCGAGGGTTACGGTGCGCACCTCGTCGCTTCGCTTGCCCGTGGTGAAATCGAAAATCGGCAAATCGGTTGCCGCACCCGACAACAGCAACCGTATGGTTTCCGAAAATTTCGGCAAATCGAGCGCATACACGGTTTCAAAATCGGGTTTGCCGCTTGCATCACACGGGATTTTGTCGCGGTCCAAATAAAAATCGTCGAGCGACACCACATAGGTCTGCATACCGCGTGCAATACACTTTTGTGCGATTTTGTTGGCGGTAGTGGTTTTTCCTGAGGCGGAAGGCCCCGCGAGCATCACGATTTCGCGCCCGTCATCGCCTGCAATGCGCGCGGTGATGTCGTTTAAGATATTGTCAAACCGCGTTTCACTGCGGCGCACAAGCTCTGCGGGGTCGTTCGCCGCCAAATCGTTGATATATTCCAAATAATTGTTGATATTCGACATACTGTCACCTGCTTTTCAGATACCGTATTTCTCATAAAACGGCAAGACGGCCGCCTTGCGTTTTTCAATTTCCGCAAACCCTGAAATATATTCATATGGATATTTGTAGTTAAATATGCGTTCAATCTCTTTGCCGTGGGGCGCTTTTAATTTGGTGACTGCGCCCGCGCCCACCGCAAACACGGTGTGGCATTCTTCCATCATAAAAATGTTATAGATACATGCAAATCCCGGTTTTGCATAGCCCGTGTTTTCGAGATTGCCGAGCGTTTTCGACTGGCGGTACATATAATACGGATTATACCCCGCCGCCGTCAGGCTTTGATAGGCGTAGCGGAGCATTTCGTCCGCCGCCTTGCCTGCGGCGCGCTCGATTTGCGTGTTTTGCGTGCCGAGGTTGGACGCGCGTTTTACAGACAGCGTATGCACGGTGATATTTTCAGGTGTCAAGGTTAACGCCTTGTCAATGGAACTGCAAAAGGACGGAACCGTATCGGTCGGCAGCCCTGCAATAAAATCCATATTGATATTTCGGAAACCCGCCGCTCGCGCCTCGTAAAATTTTTCTTCGGTCAAGGCGGCGGTGTGCTTTCTGCCGATTTCGCGCAACACCGCGTCGTTAAAGGTTTGGGGATTGATGCTGATGCGCGTAACCCCGCCCGCGTTTAGCGCGTCGAGTTTTTCGTGGGTAATCGTATCGGGCCTGCCCGCCTCGACGGTGTATTCGCGCACGGAAGACAAATCGAACGATTCCCCCACCGCCGCAAGCAAGCGGCGCAACTCGTCTGCGGACAGCGTTGTGGGCGTGCCGCCGCCGAAATATACGCTTTCAAGATGCAGCCCCAACTGTTTGGCATACGCGCCCGTCTGTTTGATTTCTTCACACAACAGCCGCACATACTCGGGTACCAATTTCTTGGCGGTGTCGCTTGTCATGGCGTGCGACACAAACGAACAGTAACTGCACCGCGTGGGGCAAAACGGTATGGAAACATACAAACTGCAAGAATCGGGGCGGGAATATTCGATGATTGCCGTTTCGCGCGCGGCGACGCTTTCTGTAAGTGCCGTTTTTTGCGGCGACACAAAAAAGCGGTCGGTAAAATATTCGCGCGCCGCCGCTTCCCCCATTTCCGCTTGCAGGGTAAGGAGCAATTTGGACGGGCGAATTCCCGTCAACAGCCCCCATTGCGGGGTGTACCCCGTCAGGTCTCGCAACCCGCAAAACAAAAGCGTTGCAAGTTGCAGCTCGCGGTCATCCTCTTTGGCAAGGTTTTTGGCTTTACACCAATTTTGCCCGTCGATTTGTATGGAAACGCTCGCCGTGTCCGCTTCGATTTGCGCGGTGCATACCGTTTCGTCTGCGGGATGTGCGCCTTGTGTAAAAACGACGCGGATTTTTTCATTTGGGAAAAACACGCGCGTCAATTTTTCAAGTTCATATTGATAGGTATTCCCCAAAACTTCTAAAATCATTGTCCGATTCTCCGCATATACCAATTGTGTGTGCGCTCATAGTCGAGCGTGGTGGCGCGGTTGTGCCCTGTGTAGACGGTAAAGTCGCCGTCCAGATTTTTTAAGCGAATGAGTGACGCGAGCAAATCCTCGTCACTGCCGCCGGGGAAATCCGTGCGCCCTGCCGTCAGGCAAAACAGCGTGTCGCCCGTAAACAGATTTCGGTTTTCAAAATCCGCATAGCAAACGCCGCCTTTGGTGTGACCGGGCGTGTGTAACACGGTAAAGGCGGTTTCTCCGAATGTAATTTTGTCGCCGTCTTGTAACAGGCGGTCGGGTTGCACCATCGTTTGCTGCCCTGCGCACTCCCAAGAGCAAAGGCTTTTTTCCTCATCGGTCAAACAGTCCGCGTCGAGCGCGTGCACGCAGATTTGCGCGTTTGGGAAATGCTGTTTTAATTTCGCCACGCCCAAAATATGGTCAAAATGGCCGTGCGTCAGCAAAATATATTCGACCGTGCCGCCCGACAGCATGGATAGCAGTTCGTCGGTGCAGTCGCCCGCGTCCACCACGGCGATTTTGCCCGTGGCGGTGTCGGTTACAATATGTGTATTCGCCGCAATCGGTCCTTGCGGCAGGGATTGAACGGTAACTGCCATCTACTTATTTTCCTCTCCAAATTTCGGTATCATACAAAATCGTGACGGGGCCGTTGTTCAACAGTTCGACTTCCATATGCGCGCCGAACACGCCTTTTTCGACCTTGCGCACGCCGTTTTTCAGAAGTTCGTCGCAATACAGATTGTAAAGTCTGTCGGCTTCACAGGGCTCTGCCGCGCCGATGAACGACGGGCGGTTGCCTTTTTTGACATCGGCGCAAAGGGTGAACTGCGAAATTGCCAAAATTTCGCCGTCCACATCCAAAACCGAACGGTTCATTTTCTCGTTTTCATCGGTGAACACCCGCAAATTGGCGGTTTTGCGCGCCAAAATTTCGGCGTCCGAATCGGTGTCGCCTGCCTGCACGCCGACCAAAATCATATAGCCCTCGCCCACCTTGCCGACGGTTTCGCCGTCGACGGACACCTGGGCGTGTTTCACGCGTTGTATAACTGCTTTCATCTGCTTTACCTCTCCACACTCAGCACGCCGTCGACCTTTTCAATGCGCGAAATCACATTTTTCAGGTGGTCGACATTGCTGACGGTAATGGTCATATAAATGGTGCTTCTGCCGTCTTTTGCGTCGCGCGTGGAAATCTCGTTGATATTCACGCGCATATTCGCAAGTTGTACGGAAATATCTGCCATTAAGCCGATACGCGACAGCGCGGTAATTTGCAGTGACGCCTTGAATTCCTTTTTCACATCGTTATTCCAGGTCACACGCACCCAGCGTTCGGGTTCTTGGCAGTTGTGCAAATCGGCGGGCACATTCGGGCAGTCGCGCTTGTGCACGGAAATGCCGTGCCCGCGGGTAATAAAGCCGATGATGTTGTCGCCAGGCAACGGATTACAGCAACGGGAAAATTTAATCAGCACATTGTCCACGCCCTCAACCGTTACACCGTCCTTGCCCTTCGGGCGAGCGGTTTTGACCTCGGTCGGCAGTTCTGCCGGCTCCTGCGCACGATAATTTTTATTGTATTCCTCTTTGATATAGGGCATTAAGCGAATGACCGAAACGCCGCCGAAACCAATCGCGGCATAGAAATCGTCCACATTGTCAAAATGCTGGCGCGTTGCCAAATTCTTGATGAATTGTTCGTACTGCTCCTCGTCCAAACGGATATAGTTGCGGCGGAATTCGCGTTCGACCTCCGCTTTGCCCTCAACGATATTTTCGTCGCGCTTTTCGTTTTTAAACCACGAACGGATTTTGTTGCGCGCGGAGCTGGTTTTGGCAATCGACAGCCAATCGCGCGAAGGGCCTTTGCCCTGCTGTGACGAGGTCAGTACCTCGACGATTTCGCCGGTTTTGACCTGATAATCAATCGGCACAATGCGCCCGTCCACCTTTGCGCCGACCATTTTGTTGCCGACGGCGGTGTGAATGGCATAGGCAAAGTCAATAACCGTGGCGCCGCTGGGCAAATTTATTACATCGCCGCGCGGGGTAAAGACGAACACATCTTCGGGAATTAAGTCACTCTTAATCGCGCGCACCAATTCCTGCACATCGCCCGACTCTTTTTGGTCGTCGAGCATTTGGCGAATCCACGCAAGGCGCTCGTCCAAATTGGATTTGCCTTTTAAGCCCAATTTGTATTTCCAATGCGCCGCGATACCGAATTCCGCGGTGCGGTGCATTTCCCAAGTGCGGATTTGCACTTCAAACGGAATGCCGTCGCGCCCCAAGACCGTGGTGTGCAAGGATTGATACATATTCGGCTTCGGGGTGGAAATATAGTCCTTAAACCGCCCGGGCATGGGGCGGAACATATCGTGAATAACACCCAAGCAGTTGTAGCAGTCAATCACGCTGTCCACAATAATGCGGATGGCGTAAATATCGTAAATCTGGTCAAAATTCTTGTTTTGCATATACATTTTGCGGTATATGCCGTGGACGCTTTTGATGCGCCCGTCAATCTGCGGATTTTTCACGACAGTTGAGATGCGCTCACGGATTTTTTCTTTCGTCTCCTCCAAAAATTCGAGGCGCGATTTCGTCATTTGGTCGAGAGATTTTTCAATATCGGCATAGGCAATCGGGTCTAAAAATCGGATTGCCAAATCTTCGAGTTCCTCTTTGGCGGCGCGGATACCGAGACGGTGCGCAATCGGCGCGTAAATTTCCAAGGTTTCGAGCGCAATGTCGCGCTTTTTCTGCGGCGCCATATAATCCAATGTACGCATATTGTGCAGGCGGTCGGCAAGTTTGATGATGATGACGCGAATATCCTGATACATTGCGAGCAGCATTTTGCGGATATTTTCCGCCTGAAATTCCTCTTTGGTGGCAAGCGGCACTTTGCCGAGTTTGGTTACACCGTCCACAAGCGCGGCGACCTCGTCGCCGAATTCGCGTTTTAACTGCTCTAAGGTGACGTCGGTATCCTCCACCGTGTCGTGCAACAGCGCCGCCTCAATCGACTGCGCGTCCATACCGAAATCCACCAAAATGTTGGCGACGGCAATCGGGTGAATGATATACGGTTGCCCCGAATAGCGCAGTTGGGCGCTGTGTACCTCCTCGGCAAGGGCATACGCCTTGTCGATTTCGGCAATTTCGGCTTTTGTAAAGCTTTTTTCTTTTTGCAACCGCTCTTTTAAAAGGGCGTATTCTTCTTTGGGGGTTAATTCCTTCTCTTCCATCGGTTACGCTCCTTTCTCAGACAGCGTTTTGAGAATGTTTGACGCGGACAAATCCGCTTTTTGCGTGGATTCTGCATAAAGATATGCACCGTTTTCGTCTTGTGTGAGCAGTTGCAGTTCCGTCAGCACATCAAAACTGACTGCCGCCGTTGCGGCGTTTTTGTACGGACAGCCGCTTCGCTTGCAGAACACTTCCATATCAAACGGAAATTTCCCCGCGGTTTTCATAAATTTATAAACGCCGAGCAAAAACGCACGCGACGGCGTTAAAAACGAAATTTCTTTTTCATTCAGCGCATCGCCGTGGCGGTATTTTTCGTACAGACGCATACTTTTCAAATAGTTTTCCTCGTCCGTGTCCGAAAAACGCATTTCTTTAATATGTACGGACGGTTTTATCTCGCCGCGGAACACATTTTTTTCAATCTGCACTGCCAAATCCACTGTGTCGCCGATGCGATACGGAAATTCGCCGAGCGAAGTGGAAAACAGCATTGCCGCAAGTTCCGTTGCACCTTTTTTGAAGGTTAAGCGCAGATGCTTGCCCTCGCCGACCGGTTTGACGGCGCACAAAGTCAGTTTATACAACCCGAAGGTCGGCACGGGATTGTCACAGCCGCACGGCTCTAATGCCGAGAGACTGTTCAGTAAGGTCAGATTGATATAAGCGGGGTTCAGCTTGCAATCCAAATGCACTTGTGCGAACGGTAAGCCGGCGGTTTTGGCGTAAGCGTCCAAGGCGTCTCGAAGCGCAGGAATGTTTTCGGTGGCAATGCCCAAGCCCGCCGCACCCGGGTGCCCGCCGAAATGCGTCAAAAGCGTTTCACACGATTGCAACGCGTCATACACGGAAAAGCCCGATATACTGCGGCAAGAGCCCTTGCCCGTCTCCCCGTCGGTGGCAATGACCACGGCGGGCTTGCCGTATTTGGATGTCAGACGCGCGGCGACAATCCCGATAACGCCGGGGTGCCACCCCTCCCCCGATACGACCAAAACGCTTGCATATTTGATTGCGGGATTCTCCTCGATTTGCTGTATCGCCTCGGCGGAAATTTTCGTTTCAATCGCCTGACGCTGTTTATTTAAAATATCCGTTTCGTTTGCAAGTTCTATCGCGTCCTGCTCGTTGTCGCAAAGCAACAGTTGCAACGCGGTTTCGGCACTGCCGATGCGGCCGGCGGCGTTAATGCGCGGTGCCAAGGTGAACGCCACATTCGAGGCGGTTAAAGGACGGTCTGCCATCCCTGAAACGGCTTTTAACGCCTCAACACCCGGGCGTGCGCCGGCATTGATGCGACGAATGCCTTTTTTCACGAACGCGCGGTTTTCCCCGATTAAGGGCACCACATCGGCAAGCGTCCCGATGGCAAGCAAATCGGCGTAGGAATGCAACACCGAATCCCAGTCGCCCTCCAACGCACAAACGAGTTGAAATGCCACACCCACGCCTGCAAACGCTTTAAATTCGGACGGGCAGTCTTTGCGGTGCGGATTGACGACAGCCACCGCATCGGGCAACTGTTCGCCGGGCGTATGGTGGTCGGTAATAACCATATCCACGCCGAGCTCTTTGGCAAGCGCGGCTTCTTGCACGGCGGCAATGCCATTGTCCACCGTCACAATCAAACTGACACCGCTTGCGGCGAGTTCCTGCACCGCCGCACACGAAATGCCGTAGCCCTCACGCATACGGTCGGGAATGCGGTACTCGACATTTGCCCCCTGCGATGCCAAATACGAATACAAAAGCGCCGTCGAGGTCACGCCGTCGGCATCATAATCGCCGAAAACGGCAATGCGTTCAAAATTCTCCATTGCGACGGCAATGCGCTCCACCGCTTTTTCCATATCGGCAAGCGAGAACGGGTCAAATCCCTGTATCTCCGCAGACAGAAACGCTTCCGCCTCGGCTGCATCGGTCAGCCCGCGGGCGGTTAAAAGCAATGCCAAAAACGGGTCCAGCCCGCTGCTTTCGGCAAGCTGTGCCGCCGCATCTTTATCGCACGCAGACAAACACCATTGCTTACGGCGCATATCGCCGCCCCCTTTCCGTCCTCGAAAATGAATAATAGAGTTATTTTAGCATTTTTTTTAAAGACTTTCAACCGATATGTGCGGATTTTCGGGGAGATTTCCGTTTTTTTCTACATCGGAATTTATTGACATACAAAAAAGAAAAGAGTAAAATACTTAGTCAAGTATAACCGTATATGCACGCATGGTTTGCGGCGGTAAAAATCGGGGGCTGATATGTTGAAGCAAAAGCAGAAACTCGGGAAACGCACCGTTTTATTGGTTGCGGCAGACTGTTTGATTGTAACCGCAATCTATTTTGCAATGGTATTTCTGCATTGGAATTTTAAAATGGATTTGACGCTTGCTATGCGTCTTTGCTTGCGCATTCCGTTTGTCATCCTGTGCTATCTCGGCTGTAATGTGTTGTTTAAAGTCTATCACACCTTGTGGCGATATGCCGGTCTTTACGATATTCTTCGGTTCAGCCTGTCGGCGATTTTTGCGACCTGCGGCACTTGGCTGTTTGACTTTATCGGTATGAAAATCTGCCGTTCTCTGCAACACGGCGGGCACAATATTCCGTTGTGTTTCAATGTGCTTCCGTTTTCCGTATATGTGGATTCCTGCATTCTGATTATGGTATTATGCCTGTTGCTGCGCATCTTCTATCGCTCGGCACGGCTGTTAATCAAAGAAGGGCGGCGGCACAACGGCAAACCGGAAGGCGGCGTTGCGCCGAAGCGCATTTTGGTGGTCGGCGCGGGAAATATCGGCAATGCGCTGATTACGGAGTTACAGTTGACGGATTACCGTCTCGGTGTGCCGGTGGCCATTTTGGACGATAACGCGCAAAAAATCGGTATGTCGATTGTCGGTACGCCTGTGGTCGGCACCTGCGACCAAGTTGCAGAAGCGGTGCAAAAATATGAAATCGATGTCATTTACTTCTGTATTACCGAAATTGATGAGGCGCGCAAGCGCGATTTGCTTGAAAAACTTGTGGATACGGGCTGTACCGTAAAAATGGCATCCGAGCACCATGAATTTACGGGCGAGCGCAAATCCGCGCTCAAAGCGGCGCGGCAAGTGGATATTTTGGACTTGCTTTCCCGCCCGCCGGTGGAATTAAATCCCGATGTGTGCAAATATGTCACCGACGAGGTCGTTTTGGTCACGGGCGGCGGCGGATCTATCGGGTCGGAGCTTTGCCGGCAGATTGCCAAATATTCGCCTGAAAAAATCGTCATTTTCGATATTTACGAAAACAACGCCTACGCGCTGAAAAATTCGTTAGACCGGCAATATTTCGGCACGCCGCAAATTGAAATCCGTATCGGCTCCGTGCGCGAAGAAGCGCGGCTTCGGGAAGTGTTTGCGGAATTTCACCCGACGAGCGTTTTCCACGCCGCGGCACACAAGCATGTGCCCTTGATGGAGGACAGCCCCTACGAAGCCATTAAAAACAATATTCTCGGTACATACAACACCGCAAAGATTGCCGACGAATTCGGCGTGCGCAATTTTGTGTTGCTTTCGACCGACAAAGCGGTCAACCCCACCAATGTGATGGGGGCAACCAAGCGGTGCTGTGAATTGGTGGTACAGCATTTTTCCAAAATTTCCGAAAACACCAAATTTGCCGCGGTACGTTTCGGCAATGTATTAGGCTCCAACGGCAGCGTCATTCCGCTGTTTAAAGAACAGCTCGAAAACGGCGGGCCTTTGACCGTTACCCACCCTGACATTACCCGCTACTTTATGACCATTCCCGAGGCGGCGCAGTTGGTGGTGCAGGCAGGCGGCCTTGCCAAGGGCGGCGAGATTTTTGTGTTGGATATGGGCGAGCCCGTCAAAATCGTGACGCTTGCCGAAAAGCTCATCAAGCTGTCGGGCTATGAGCCGTATGTGGATATTGACATTCAGTTTACGGGGCTTCGTCCCGGGGAAAAGCTCTATGAAGAGTTGATTTTGCCGTCGGAGAAAGAGGGTATGCACAAAACGCAAAACGACAAAATCTTTGTGACGGCGCCGTATGATTTTGACGACAATTTGCTCATGGAGCACATTGCGCGGATTGCCACGCTGTCGCCGGAGGACTCCAAGGTCTTCTTGAAAGAGCTGGTTCCCAATTACAAAACTGACAAATAAACAAACGGAGATGTTTGAAATGGAAATTAAAATCGAAAAAACCAAAAATCCGAAGGCAAAGCCGACCGATGAAAGCAAGTTGGGCTTCGGGCAGATATTTACGGACCATATGTTTCTTATGGACTATTCAGCGGATATCGGCTGGCACAATGCGCGCATCGTACCGTTCGGCGCTTTGTCCATTCATCCGGCTTCGACCGTACTGCATTACGGGTCTGAAATCTTTGAGGGCTTAAAGGCATATCGCCGCGCAGACGGCAAGGTGCAGTTGTTCCGCCCGATGGAGAATATTCGCCGTATGAACAATTCGGCAGAGCGCCTTTGCCTGCCGCAAATTCCCGAAGCAGACGCGATGGAAATTCTTACAACCTTTGTACATACCGAGCAGGATTGGACACCATCCTCCCCCGGCACTTCGCTCTATTTGCGCCCGTTTATGTTCGGCAATGACGAATCGTTGGGCGTACACGCCGTGCATAACGCAGTATTCGCAATTATTGCGTCCCCCGTGGGCAGTTATTACAAAGAGGGCATCAATCCTGTAAAGATTATGATTGAATCAGAGGATGTCCGTGCCGTACGCGGCGGTACCGGCTATGCAAAATGCGGCGGCAACTACGCCGCAAGCAACCGCGCAGGGCAACGCGCAGAGGAAAAAGGCTATTCGCAGGTTTTGTGGCTGGACGGCGTAGAGCGCAAATACATTGAAGAAGTCGGCGCGATGAATGTCATGTTTAAAATTAACGGTGAAATCGTCACACCGAAGCTTACGGGCTCCATTCTGCCGGGTATTACCCGAAAATCCTGCATTGAGGTTTTAAAAAGCGAAGGGTACACCGTAAACGAGCGCCTTTTGAGCGTAGACGAGCTTGGCGAAGCCCTGCGCAACGGCACATTGGAGGAAGCCTGGGGCTGCGGTACTGCGGCCGTTGTGTCCCCGATTGGCGAGCTTTGCTATAAAGATGAAAAATTCATCATTAACAACGGTGAAATCGGTGCGGTCACACAGCATCTGTATGATGTACTCACGGGCATACAATGGGGCAATCTGCCTGACAAATTCGGCTGGACAGTCGAAATCATGTAATGGACAAAGCCACGCAGACTTGTCCATTTTCCCGAAAGGCAGGCGAAAAGCCTGCCTCTTTTTTGTGCAAGTCGTTGCTTTTTTTGAAGATTTGTGCTATACTGTTTCGGTAAAAATAAATTGCTTGAAAGGGTGTGTTTCTTTTGCCGACAAAAAAGACAGATTTACCGCGTGCCGCTTCGCCGGAGGCGGTCGGCGTTTACGCGGATGTTGTGGAACAGTTCATTGAGTATATTCAGCGGGAAGAATTGGAATTCCACAGCTTGATGGTTCTGCGGCACGGCAAGGTTGCCGTGGAGTGGTACAATGAGCCGTTTGACGCGCACACAAAGCACACCATGTATTCCGTCAGCAAAAGCTTTACCGCCACGGCAATCGGCTTTGCCGTTTCGGAGGGGCTTTTGTCGCTGGACGACAAGGTGGTGGACTTTTTCCCGGATTATCCGCCGAAAACGCCGCACCCCTATTTTGACAAAATGACCGTGCGCACACTGATTACCATGACCTCCGGCAAGCAGACCGATTTGCTTGAAGACAAAGGTAAAATCGATTGGATTGCCGACTTTATCAACTCCCCGTGGGTGTTTGAGCCGGGCACGGAATTTTTGTATGTCAATGAAAACATCTATATGCTGTGCGCCATTTTGCACCGCGTCACGAACATGAGCGTGATTGAGTACTTAACACCGCGTTTGTTTGAGCCGTTGGGAATAGAAATCCCGTTTTGGGAAACCGACCAAAACGGCGTGGAGGCCGGTGGCTGGGGGCTTTACATTACCACCGAGGATTTGGCAAAATTCGCCGACTGCTACTTACACGGCGGCAAATACCGCGGCAAACGCGTCATTCCCGCCGCTTGGGTCAAAGAGGCAACTGCAAACCAACTGCCCGAGGGCGTTACACAGCCCTGTCAGGATTTGGATATGCGGCAGGGGTACGGCTACTGCTTTTGGATGAACGGCGGCATTCCGAATTCCTACCGTGCGGACGGTATGTTTTCGCAGTTCGCCATTATTCTGCCCGATTATGACGCCTGTATTGTCACGACGGCGGCTGTGCCGATTGAACAGCAGGCGCGCGATGCGATTTGGAAGTTCTTCCCCTACGCATTCGTGAATGAAAATGCAGAAAAAGAAGCCCCGCCGAAGTTTGAAACCTCATTGATTGAGCGTCCCGCCGTTTCGCCGCGCTCTATGTTGGAACCGAAAATCGACGGCAGAACCATTAAAGTGCGCAAAAAGATTTTCTTAAACCTTATCGGGTTCCCGATGAGTATGCTCCCGCTCGCAGTGACCTTTATGATGTCCGACCGCGCGGGCAATATCGACAATATCCGTTTTCGATTTAAAGAGCACGAGTGTTCTATCACCTGGGATGAGGGCGACGAAAACAACACCGTGGACTGCGGTATGGACGGTTATTACCGCTACGGCACCATGACTTTGGGGCAAATCACCTTTAAGGTTTGTGCAAACGCGGTGTGGCTCGACGATGTGAATTTAAAAATCTCCATCCGCCCGATTGAAACCATCGGCAAACGAGACTTAAACTTCCTGTTTAAGCGCAATGACCGCGTCACCATCACCCCGACCTCAACGCCGTCCACCTACAAAATTTGCGACTCGTTAATCGGCAGTTTTAAAGAAGTGATTAAAAACCCCGTGCTTGCAAAAGCGGCACAAATTCTTATTCGCTTCGCCCCGCCCGTTGCCGAGCCGAAGCACTACGGCAAATTTAAAGACTGAGTTAAAAACCACCGTATTCCTTTTTCGGGAATACGGTGGTTTACTTGTGCAGCGTAACGGTAACAATCCGAACCGACTTACTGCGCCGTTACATCGGCGCAGTTTTCTGTTTGCAAATACTTTTTCGTGCCAAAAAGGTTTTGCTGTATCAAAATCCCGTCGGTGGACTTGGCTTTGATGCAAACACCCGCATACTTCCCGAACGTATTGCCGAGAATTTTGATATTTTTATGCACCGCGCCCGCATGGCGGCGGTTTTCGGGCAGAATTAAAATCGGCGTTCCGCCGCTGTAATCAAAGGTGTTTTGCTGTATGGTCACATCGCGGCACATACCGCTTTCATACCAGCTTTTTGCATCGTCCGACAGCAAAATTCCACTCATGGTGGTGCTGACAAAATGATTGTTTGCAATATTCACCTTGCCGCGGGTGGTAATCAGCAAGCCGCGGGTAATGATGCGCGTCATTTTGTTGTTGCAAAAATCCAAATCAGGGCACGCGCTGACATCTTCCACGACCGCACCGACCACGGCATTTCCCGCATTTTCCACCTGCAAACGGATTTCGTATTCATTGAGCATTTCGGACTGTGTAATCACGGTTTGCCCCGCTTCCAAAAGCGTATCCGTGTCGATAAACGCAACCGTATCCCCAACGCGCAACGGGTTAAAGCCGTGCGACTGCGGGTGCATAAAGCGAACGGTCAGGGTATTTCCCTCTTTTTTTGTGATTTTAAAGTGGTGCCCATGCACATTTAAGCAGTCATCCCCCGCGCCGTCAAAGAAGCTGTCCGTCACGCGCACCTTGCCGCGGCACATACAAATCTGCATAAAATCGGCAACGGAAGCAAGTTTGCGCGCGCCCCCGTTCTCGGGAGCGAATTCCACGCGGTCTACGGTAATATTTTCACTGTCCTGTACGACGAGTGCAAGCGAATAATTAAACCGCTGTTTGATGTTTTGCAGAGTGATATTCTCCGTGCGGTTGACAAAAATCCCCGCAAACTGTCGGCGGACATCATACACATAAAAGCAGTCCCCCGATTTAAAGCGCGAGGTGTTCAAAAAATGCGCACGCACCTTGCCGTTCCCCAAATCCTCAATTTTGCGCACCCCGAACAGCGGGTGATGCACACGCTTGACCTTGTCGGGCGTCGCTTTGCGGATAAGCCCAATCCACCAAGCATTTACAGCGTTTTTGTCCGCGCGGACGCGGTAATCCTGCCCATAAAAATACAGTTTCCCGTTTTCCACCGTGTACTGTGTGTCACGGTCCAGCGCAAAATCAACATGGAACAACCCGCGGTGCAAAACCTGCAATTCGTGCATATCGGGGTGGCTGTGGCGGATTTCCATATTTTTCAGCGTAATATTTTTGCAGTCTTCCACTGCGATATTCGTCACCTTGCCGTCGATGACAAAAACCGCGTCGCCGCCGTCCACGGTGAGGTCGGAAATCCCCTCCAAATAAAACGGCACGGCATTTTTGTGCGGTGTTTCGCCGTCTGCAAATTCCGCGTCGCCGACGGTGTTTGTTATATACAACATTTTTTGCGCACATTTTGCGCTGTCTATGAAATAGGTGCCCGCGTCAAATAAAACGGTCTTTTCGCCGTCTGTCGCTTTCGCGTGGGCAAACAGGTTTATCAGGTTTTCGGTAATCTCCGTGTTCGGCACAATGCCGAAATCGGCCGCGTGTATCGTTTGCATAAAACGCCTCCCGTGTGGATTCCATTTTTAGGGTGTACAAATAGCAAACCATATTTTTGGGGTTCTGTCAATGGTAAAATCTCAAACAGGCAACCATAGTCGGCGGCTTTGCGCAGACGCAAGCCCTTTTATTCGTATAACACAATGCGCTTAAAGTGAAACACCTCAAGAAATTGGGGTTTGTAGGGGTATTAACGGAACGGGCAATGCCCGTTCCCTACGCACGAAATACAATACGAGCGTAGGGGTCGGTGAGCTTCCCCTGTTAGGGGAAATGTCGCGTAGCGACAAAGGGGTAATGGCGTAGCCGTAACCTCGACGACCCGTTGTAGGGGCAGGTTTCCATGCCCGCCCGTAAATTTTGATGTAATTTCGCGGAACGACACTGAGGTCGTTCCCTAC
>JBJEPV010000021.1:0-16718 GCA_051881415.1 Candidatus Fimenecus sp. | reverse complement strand
TCCTCGACAAAAAGGCACGAAGTGTTGAACAGCAAAAATACTTGTGAGAAAAACCAAAATATGCTACAATGGAAAAAAATCCATAGGCGGGTGCAATATGAAACTGTATTTTAATCAGCCGTATAAACAATTACCGAAGCAAAAAGAAGTCTTTCGTCCGAAAGACAGCACCTGGGCGCAAACCGCCCTGCCGCTGGGCAACGGCAGTTTAGGGTTTTCCGCACTCGGTGGGATACAAAAAGAGCGCATTACCGTTAACTGCAAAACCTTTTGGACGGGCGGCCCCTCACCGCAACGCCCGGATTACTGCGGCGGAAATCTGACAGGAACAGACGAAAACGGCAAAACGCGTTTTCAGTATTTTCAAGATGCGCGCGAAGCCTTTTTAAACGGCAAAGACGATGAAGGCAGTCGGATTTGCGAAAAATTGGTTGGCGGAAAGGACGGCTACGGGGCGTACCAATGCATGGGGGAAATCCGCATAGCGTTTGACCGCCCGACGCTGAAAACGGGCGCATATTCCCGCGCGCTGGATTTGGAGACCGCCGTTTGCACAACCGAAATCGGGCGTACAAAAGGGAATACCGCGATTACGGAAACGCGGCGGTATTTTGTAAGTTACCCGGATAAAGTCGGCGTGTTGCGATTGGAGCGCACAGGTGCGCCGCTCGGCTGCACGCTCTCCTACCCCGCGCATCACGGTGCAAAATTGACGGTAACTGAAAACGGCATTTTCCACCGCGGTGCGCTCAAAGACAACGGGCTTCTTTTCGCGGCAGCATTGACGGTGGAAACCGACGGCAAAATTTCCGTTTGCGGCAAAGCGTTGAAAATCAGAAATGCAACCTATGTAAATGCATACCTCGCCGCAGATACGGACTACTGCGACAACTATCCCGTATACCGTACAGGCGAATCGGCAGACGCGCTGGTCGCGCGTGTAGAGAACGCGGCAAAATCGGCAAAAGAAAAGGGCTTTGACGCGCTTCTCGCCGCGCATGTAGAGGATTATCAAGCGTTGTTTTCCCGCACGGCGCTGTCGCTCGGCGGCGGCAAAGAACTGCCCGCCGACGAATTGCTTTCCGCGTACGCCAAAGCGGACTGCCCGCCTGCGGTGCGCCGTTCGTTGGAAGAACTGCTGTATCAATACGGGCGGTATTTGACCATTGCCGCCTCGCGGGACGGGGATATGCTCCCCTCTAATTTACAGGGCATTTGGAATCACACAAATCACCCGATGTGGAGCTGTGACTTCCATTTGAATATCAATTTACAAATGAACTATTGGCCGACCTTTACGGGGAATTTGGCGGAATGTGCCGCGCCGCTTTTGCGCTATGTTAAAGCCCTTTGCGCGCCCGGACGCGTCACAGCGGCGGTATATACGGGGCGCGAGAGCACCGAAACCGAGCACAACGGTTTTTTGTATCATACGCAAAACACGCCGTTCGGCTGGACCTGCCCCGGGTGGGATTTCTCGTGGGGGTGGTCGCCCGTTGCCGTGGCGTGGATTTTACATAACATCTACGAAATGTACGAATACACCTGCGACAAAACCTTGCTGGAAACCGACATCTACCCGATGCTTACAGAGGCTGCAGATTATTTTGAAAGCTTGCTTGCAAAGAAGGACGGCAGACTTGTCACCGTGCCCTGCTTCTCCCCCGAGCACGGGCCGCGCACAGCGGGCAACACCTACGAGCAATCCATGCTTTGGCAGTTGCTTTACGATGTAACCGAAAGTGCAAAGGCGCTGGGTATTGACGAAGAAAAAACCGCGCACCGTTTGGAAATTATGGAGAAACTGCGCCCGATTGAAATCGGCGAAAGCGGGCAAATCAAAGAATGGTATCACGAAAAAGCCTTGGGCACCATCGGCGAAAGACAGCATCGGCACTTATCGCATTTGTTGGGGCTGTACCCCGGCAATCTTATCAATCGCCACAAAAATCCCGAATATATCGCGGCGGCAAAGGTCTCGTTGGATGACCGCGGCGACCGTTCCACCGGCTGGGCGATGGCACAGCGCATTTGCGCACGCGCACGCACGGGTGACGGCGACCGCGCGCTGAAGCTTATCGGTATGCTGATTGAAAACGGGCTGTATGTCAACCTTTGGGATGTCTGCCCGCCGTTCCAAATTGACGGCAACTATGGCTTTACCGCGGCGGTGACGGAAATGCTGATGCAAAGCCATTTGGGGCAGATTGACCTGTTGCCTGCCCTGCCCGCCGCTTGGCAGAACGGCGAAATTCGCGGGCTTGTGGCGCGCGGCAATTTTGAGCTGGCGTTTTCGTGGAAAGACGGCAAACTGCAAGATGCCGAGGTACGCTCGCGCGCGGGCGGCGTTTGCAAAATCGCGTTGGAAAACGGCAAATTGGCATTCCGTGACGGCAGTGCGTGCACCTATGACGAAAACGGCTGTTTGGTGTTTGACACCGTAAAAGGCGAAACCTATCGACTGACAGCGGTGTAAATACATTGGTTTGTCTGCTGATTTCGCGAAATTTTCAAAGTTTTTCAGACAAATTTCAAAATAAGCCTTGATTTTGCGGGCGGAATATATTATAATACCAAAGCGCTCGAAAACGAGCGCAAATCGGGGTGTGGCGAAGTTTGGTATCGCGCTTGGTTCGGGACCAAGAGGCCATGGGTTCAAGTCCCGTCACTCCGACCATCTGAAATGGCGCAGGAATTTCTTGCGCCATTGCTTTACGCGGCTGTAGTTCATCGGTAGAATGCAAGCTTCCCAAGCTTGACAGGTGGGTTCGACTCCCATCAGCCGCTCCAAAACAAAAAACCTTGCCGTCTCCCGGCAAGGTTTTTTGTTTTGGATTTTGCCCTGATGCGGAGTCGAACAGGACGGCGCACCGCAGTGCGAAAAAAAACAGTCCGGTGGACTGTTTTTTCGTCCGCGGGCAGACTCGTAAGGTGCGATTTGCACACACCCGGGGATTTTGCCGTCTCCCGACGGGGTGTTTTTGTGTTGGATTTTGCCCTGATGTGGAGTCGAACAGGACGGCGCACCGCAGTGCGCAAAAAACAGTCCGGTGGGCTGTTTTTTCGTCCGCGGGCAGACTCGTAAGGTGCGATTTGCACACACCCGGGGATTTTGCCGTCTCCCGGCAAGGTTTTTTGTTTTGGATTTTGCCCTGATGCCCGATCAAACAAAACAACGCAAAAAGCGCTTGGAAACCGTGTATGCGGCCTCCAAGCGCTTTCTTTTGTTATGCGTTTACTCCCGTTTCATTTTCGTAAGTACGCAGAAAAGGTTGCCGCCCACGACATTGCCGAGCGTTATGACAATCAAGGGCAAAATCCATTTCTTTATGGGCAATGCAAGCATAAAGTAAAACATATCCGCGACGCTGTGCTCAAAGCCTGCAAGGATAAACACGCTCACGCAGAATACCACAATAAGTGCGGAGGAGAAATTTTTCTTTTCGCTCTGATTGATAAAGGTATCCACCGCTATATACATCATAATACCGCAGAAAATGCCCAATATAAACAGGCTTAAAAGGCTGTCATCCGCCTTACTTTGTGCAACGGTTGTGCACCTTTCGATAATTTTGCCGTTGATTTTTGTAAAATGCACAAGCAATGCCGAAATTGCCGTGCCCGCAAAATTGCCAAGCCACACAAGCGCCGTAAAGCCGATATAGGACGGCTTGTTTTTTACAATATACGGCGCCTTGCCCGTAAACAAATTCAGTTTAAACACAAGCACCGTCAAAAGCCCCACGCTGAACAGAATGGAGCCGGCAACGGGATTTTGAACCGACAAATACACAACACAACCCACGCTGATTGCCATACCGGCAAGCACCGCGAAGGCGAATTCTTTTACATATTTCACCATGGCAAAGCCTCCTTATTGCAATATGATACCATAAATCCGCAAGAAGCACAACAGCGGTTTGCAATTTCGACAGAATGATAAATAAAAAAGAGCATCGAATGATGCTCTAAAAAGAGTACAGATAAAATGCGCCCTGCATTACAAGGGTATTGCTGTTTTTTCTGCCGGATTGGAAACAACGCCGCTGCGATTTATGCGTTTATTGTGCAAGAACAGCAACGCGACCGCCGCAAAAATGAACAGGGATATGCCAAGTGCCAGCATCGGCACCATCAGCAAATAAGCAAAGGGCGGTCTGAACGGTTTATCGGCAAAAAACAGTTCCCAAAAGAAATCGGGCTTATAAAACGGGTACGCATAAAATGCGGGCTCGGACACAGCACCGCGCACAATGGAAAACAGGGAATACAAAAGCGGGTAAATACCGAATATCCACGCATTTTTGTACCCGATTTTTCTGTCGGTTGCGGGGAACAGCCACAGAATGAGCATCAGCGGCGGTACTATCATATGGTGATACACCTGAATGAAGCTGAGCATCCAATGTGTTGGTGTGTCCCATTGAAACGGCGGTGTAAAGCCCAGCGGTATGCCGCAACAATACACAATCCCTGTAATCAAAATATAGGTCGTGACCGCCGCGCCGACCATCGGATGAAACGCGATTTTTTGCGCCCGTTTGTTCCCGAACACAGCCGCCGCCATCAATAACAAATACATGCACACAAAAATATTGGACTGCACCGTGAAAAAGGAAAGGAAATTAAATCTGCCGTAATCCACGGGGCTGAATTGCGCATCGTATTCATAAACATAATGAAACAGTCGGTGTAAGATGATCAGCGTACTGAACACGCCGAAAATCAACAGTACAACCCCGAACCGTTTTTTGGTGTATAGGGAATTTATGCGTGTTTTTTCCATATTGTCCCCCTCTTTTCGTTGGATTTTTATGGGCTGTCGAGGATGCCGGCCCCTACCGATTGCAGTTCATTTGTAGGGGCGGGTTTCCATGCCCGCCCGTGAAGTTTGCTGTAAATTTCGCGGCGGGAGCAGGCAACGCCCTACCGTTTTGCCGCGAGATTTATATATTGTTTTGCGGTGCGCCGAGGTCGTCGCACCCTACAAATATGATTTATTTCTTCTGTCCGTAATAGGCGTTGGCGCCGTGTTTGCGCAGATAGTGTTTATCGAGCAATTCCTGCTGCATAGGCGGCAAATCAGGGCGCATTTGCAACGCGTGCCACGCCATAAACGCGACTTCTTCAAGCACTACGGCGTTATGCACGGCATTTTTAGGGTCAGTACCCCAGCAAAACGGGCCGTGGGAATACACAAGCGCGGCGGGAATATCGTTGGGGTTTTTATCCTTGAAGGTTTCGACCAAAACATTGCCCGTTTCCCACTCATAGCGTCCGCCGATTTCGTCGGGTGTCATTTTGCGTGTGCAGGGAATTTCGCCGTAAAAATAATCGCCGTGGGTAGTGCCGAGGGCGGGAATCCCCCGCCCCGCCTGCGCAAAGGTGGTCGCCCAGCGGGAATGGGTGTGCACAATGCCCCCGATTTCGGAGAATGCGTTATACAGCACCACATGGGTGTCCGTATCCGAGGAGGGATTGAGATTTCCCTCCACCTTTTTACCCGTTTTTAAGTCCACGACCACCATATCGTCGGCGGTCATGGTGTCATATTCCACGCCCGAGGGTTTTATAACCATAAGTCCTTTTTCGCGGTCCACGCCCGACACATTGCCCCAAGTGAATGTGACCAAATTGTGCTTGGGCAACAGCAAATTCGCCTCAAAAACCGCCTGTTTTAATGCTTCTAACATTTTGTTTTCCTCATTTCAGTTTCCACGCAAGGTCGGCTAAGAACAAATCCTTTTCCAGGCTTTCCACCGTGGTATCTTTTCCGATGTGGACATACTCAATATCCATCATACGCGCAAAGTCTCGCATTTGCTCGGCGGTGACATCGTAACTGAGCACCGTATGGTGCGCGCCGCCTGCGGTAATCCAACATTCAAGCCCCGTTTCAAGGCTGGGGAGTGCTTTCCACATCACTCTTGCCACGGGGAGATTGGGCATATCCATAATGGGCTTTACGCACTCAATATCCTGACAAATCAGGCGCAGTCTGCCGCCCATATCCACAAGGCTTACCACAATCGCACTGCCTGCTTTCCCCTCAAACACAAGTCTTGCGGGGTCTTTTTCGTTCATACCGATGCCGAGATGGTGCGTTTCAATGCGGGGTTTGCCTGCCGCAAGTGTGGGACAGACTTCCAGCATATGGGCACCGAGGCTGTATTTTTCGCCCTCAACAAGGTGATAGGTATAATCCTCCATAAAGCCCGTGCCGCCGTTTTGCCCCTCGCTCATGGCTTTGAGTATGGCGGTCATTGCGGCAACTTTCCAGTCGCCCTCGCCGCCGTAGCCGTAGCCCTCTGCCATTAAGTGCTGACTTGCAAGCCCGGGGAGTTGTTCCATACCGTACAGGTCTTGGAAAGTGTTGGAAAATGCCTTGCAACCCTCTCTGTCCATCATTTTGCGGATAGCGATTTCCTCTTTCGCCTGATAGCGAATGGCATCGATATTCTCGGTTGCAACTTCGTAATTTTCGGTGTAAACCGCCATCAATTCGTCGATTTCGGCTTCTGTGACCTTTTCCATTTCTTTCACAAGGTCGCCGACTGCCCAGGTATTCACCTGCCAGCCTAATTTAGCCTGTACCTCCACCTTGTCGCCCTCGGTGACGGCAACCTCGCGCATATTGTCGCCGAAGCGCATCACTTTCAATTCGCGGCTGACGGCAACGCCCACCGCCGCGCGCATCCAACTGCCGAGGCGCTCACGGACGCTTTCCTCCTGCCAATGACCTGCAATCACCTTACGGGGCATACGCAGTCTTGCCGCAATAAAGCCGTGCTCACGGTCACCGTGCGCCGCCTGATTGAGGTTCATAAAGTCCATATCAATTTCATCGTTGGGAATTTCGCGGTTGTACTGTGTGGCAAGATGGCAATAGGGCTTTTGCAAATCCACAAAGCCGTTAATCCACATTTTTGAGGGGCTGAAAGTGTGGCACCATGTAATGATACCTGCGCATTTTTTGTCGTAATTTGCCTCTCTGACCACATCGGTAATCTCTTGATTGGTTTTTGCGGTGACCTTATACACGATTTTGCAGGGAAGGGCTGCGGATTTGTTCAGTTCATCCGCCATTTCCTGTGCACGCTGTGCCACGGTTTCGAGTACCTCGGGACCGTACAAAAACTGACTGCCTACTACAAACCAAAATTCATAATCTTTTAACTGCATATGTATTTCTCCTTTATTTAAGTCTTTCGATTGCCGCTTTTTCTACTGCGACAGCCGCTTTGTATCTTGTCATATACTGATTAAACCCGTCCACATCGGTTTTGTCGGGTGTGACGGTAGTCCCCTTGTTTGCGCCGAAGACTTTATTATCAAGGTACGCTTCCAGCGTTTCGCCGTCTGATTTATTACGCATATAGGCGGCAAGAAGCGCAATACCCCACGCGCCGCCCTCGCCGGCGGTTTCCATGACGGAAACAGGCACATTCAAAGCCCCCGCCATCAGTTTTTGCCCTACAAGCGGTGTTTTAAACAATCCGCCGTGACCTAATAGACGATTCAAGGTAATATTTTCCTTTTGGAAAAGAATATCCATACCCAAACGAAGCGTTGCCATTGCGGAAAAAATCTGATTGCGCATAAAGTTCGCAAGGGTAAAGTTTGCATCGGGCAGTCTTACAAACAACGGTCTGCCCTCGGCGGTATCGGTCACGGGCTCGCCCGAATAATAGTTAAACCCGATAAGTCCCCCGCAATCCGCATCACCTTGTAAGGCTAAATCATACAGCATATCGTAAAGTGCGGGTTTCGGAAGCTCTGCCCCCGCATTTTTAAGCACTTCGGAGAATAACCGCACCCACGCGTCAAGGTCGGAAGTGCAGGTATTGCAATGCACCATAGCGACAGGCGCGCCTGTGGGCGTTGCCACCATATCAATTTCCGTGTAAACGGTAGAAAGCGGTTTGTCGAGCACCGCCATCAAGAAAATGGAAGTCCCCGCCGAAACATTGCCCGTTAAGGGTGCAACGCTGTTGGTTGCCACCATACCCGTGCCCGCGTCGCCCTCGGGCGGGCAAAGGGGAATCCCGCTTGCAAGGTCGCCTGTGGGGTCTAAAAGAAGTGCACCCTGTTCGGTAAGAGAGCCCGCGCACTCGCCCGCAAGCAAAATTTTCGGGAGAATATCCATGAGTTTCCACGGATAATTCCGATTTTCAATCAAGCGGTCAAAATCGGACACCATTTTTTCATCATAACAGTTTTTACGGCTGTCCACAGGGAACATACCCGCCGCTTCACCGATGCCGATGACCTTTTCGCCTGTCAGGCACCAGTGGACATAGCCTTCAAGCGTGGTGAGAAACGCGATGTCTTTCACATGGCTTTCGTCGTTTAAAATTGCCTGATACAAATGAGCGATACTCCAACGCTGGGGAATATTAAATTGAAAAAGGTCTGTAAGCTCCGCCGCCGCTTTTTCGGTAATGGTATTGCGCCAGGTGCGAAATTCTGCAAGTTGGTTTCCGTCCTTATTGAAAGGCAAATACCCGTGCATCATGGCGGAAATCCCGATACTGCCGATTTTCTTTAAAGGGATACCGTATTTCTCCTGCACCGCTTGCTTGACTGCGCCGTACGCCCCGCGCAAGCCCTCCCACACAAGCGAAAGCGGATATGTCCAAATCCCGTCGGAAAGCGTGTTTTCCCAATCAAAACTTCCTTGGGCGAGCACCTCACAATCTGCGCCGATTAACACCGCTTTGATGCGTGTGGAGCCGAACTCCACGCCGAGTGCGGTTTCGCCGTTTTGAATGGCGGTACATATGGTTTGTCTGTCCAAAAAAGCACCTCCGAAATATAGAATATATCAATGTAATCATAGCGTAGTTTCACGGTTTTTGCAATGCTTTTTTGCGGATTGCGGTGATTTTTGAAATGTGCGGTTTGTTTTGCTTTACAAGCGTTTTTGTTCATGCTATACTGATACCACCAAAGGACAAAGAGGGGGCTTTTTCTTTGAAGCAGGCGCAAAAAACACAAATCAGCAAAGAAAAGATTATTACAACCGCCATTGCGGAATTCAGCACATATGGCTACGCCGCCGCTTCCATCAACCGCATTTGCCAAAACGGGGGTATTTCCAAAGGGAAACTGTATCACCATTTTGACGGCAAAGCGGAAATTTATATGAAAGCGGTTGCCTACTGCTATCAAGCCTTTTCGGCGCACATGCACGGTTTCACCATTGACAAAGGCGCGGATTTTGAACAGAATTTGTTCTCGCTGTATCAGTTGTTTCGGCGCTTTTGGGAGCAAAATCCCGAAATGTTGAATTTGTTTGTGGAATCCCGCACCCTGCCGCCGCCCGAACTTCGGGAAGAATTGATGCGGGTACGCACGCAGTTTTTTAACGATGCGGTAAAAGAAAAACTGCGCGAAATTGTGCTGTTTCACTTCCCAAAGGACGAAGCAAAGCAACGGGTACTCGTTGCGCTGTTCTTTACGGCGATTGATTACATCACCACAAGCATCGGCACGCCGGTAATTCATCCGCAAGCCGATTTGACAGGCTATATCGACGCGCAAAACGAGTTGTTTCAAACGGCAATTCACATTTTCTTATACGGTTGTTTAAACAGTTAACACACCACGCAAAGCGCCCCGTCAAGGTTGTTCTTGACGGGGTGCTTTTTTATGCTTTGGCAATCGCCTGTAATTTTTCGTTGGTTTCGGCTTCCAAACCCTCGGGAAGTTTATCACCCGCCGCGCACAGCAGTTGATGCACCGTTAAGCCACCGAAGATGGACAGCATCCCCTCGCCCACGGGCATACCGAGTTTTTCGGACAGCATTTGCAGAAGTTCCGAAAGCACCGCTTTGCAAGCGTCGTTGTTGCACAAGTCGGAGATTTCGTCATACACCGAGTATGCGCCGTCGTTTGCCGGCAATGTTTTCTCCTCAGCGGGAACATCGGCACCCGGACGCGGGATTTGCTGTAACACGGCGTTGACCACAGGCAACAGACTCTGCGGCACGCGCGCGCCCGCCATAGAGAACACCTTTTCCACCGTGAAGTTTTTAATCATCGAGAGCATGCCTTTGCCGATGCTCATATTCATTTCTTTGGCGACAAAATCAATCGCGCCCGCAATCAATTTTTCGCCCGCCGGCGTTTTCATCAAATCGCCCAATTTATCGTGCACGGACAAATACCCGTCGCGGAAGGTCATTTCCATTTTGCTTTCCTCACTGCCTTCAAACCAATTTTTTGCGCCCTCGCCCGCTTTGCCGCCGGCAAGTTCATAATCGGGATTGGGCTCTGCCACACGGCGCAAGGTCATTTCGTCGGACACGTCGCCCGAAACGGCTTTGACGGTGTTTTCGCCGTCTTGCAGCGCCACATTTGCAAAGGTAAATACCTTACTGCCCGAAAGTGTGCCGACTTCTTCGCCGTTGACAAACAGCGTAACGCTGTTACAGTTGGAATAGACCTTAATTGTCACGGTTTCGGTCGGTCTGTCTACATAGCGGCGCGAACAAAGATGCACAAACGGCGCGGTCGTCCAATAGGCTTTGTAAATATAGAAGCTGTCTTTTTTGGTTTTGCGGTCAAAGGTGACAAGGCCTTTGTTGTTTCTGCCCTTCACACCGCCCTCGTCGCGCATATCACTGGCAAAATCGAACATATTCCAAACATGCGTGCTCCAAAGATAGGGGCGCGTCGCAAAGGTTTCGAGCATTTTTTCGTGGTAATACGCCTGATATTCCTCGGAATAATCCTGCACCTGCGGGTGGTCGTTGTGGTATTTCAAAATGCCCTCACAGCCGTATTCCGACACGCCGAGGCAAATGTCGGGGTGCATTTGGTGGAATTCGTCAAGCCACGGGCCGTTATCCGCCACATCGCCGATATACCAACCGAAGTAGTGGTTATAAGACACCAAATCGGTGATTTCGTTCATTTTGCTGTCCATTTCGACCATGGACAGTTGCGCCATTGTGGTCAGGCGGGTTTTATCGAGTTCGTGGCACAAATCGTTGAGCATATGGAGGTTGTCAAACAAACTCGGCACTTCGCCGCCGATGGTGATTTCATTGGCGATACCCCAGCAGACAATCGAGGGATGATTGTAATTTTGCAAGACCAATTCTTTCATTTGCGACGCGGTGTTTGCGCGGGCGGCATCATTATCCATAAAGTTGGAAATAAACGGGATTTCCGCCCAGACAATCATACCGTATTCGTCGCACAAATCGTAGAAAGTACCGCTGTGCTGATAATGTGCCAAACGAATGGTGTTTGCGCCGACTTCGGCAATCAGTTCCATATCCTCGCGGTGCTCTTTTTCGGTGATTGCCCAGCCCATATCCAATCGGTCCTGATGGCGGGAAACGCCGTGCAATGGATACGGCTTGCCGTTTAAGAAAAAGCCTTTTTCGGGGTCCACCGAGAATGTCCGCACGCCGAAGCGCTGGGAGACTTCATCGAGCGCAAAGCCGTCCGCATCGGTCAGTTCGGCGGTAACGGTGTAAAGATAGGGGTCAATTCTGCCGTTCCACAAATGGGGATTTGCAAAATGCATCACGGCGGTGCACTGCTTTGCGGCATCAACTTCTACCGTTTCGCCCTCCACCGTAAAACGCACTTTTTGCCCCGCTTTGGCATTGGCAATATACGCATCAAAGGTAATATCGGCACTGCCGTCTTCATTGACCTTCGGCGTCACGGCGACGCCGGGCGTGCCGTAATAGTCTAAATCAAAATGCGAATGCGGCACGGTAATCAGATTCACGCCGCGGTACAGCCCGCCGAAAAAGGTGAAATCCGCCGTTTGCGGGTAAACCTCTTTATTTTCGCTGTTGTCACAAAGCACGGCGAGTTTTAATTTGCCGAAGTGAATGTAGTCGGTCACATCACAGCGGAAGGTAGAAAAACCGCCCTTGTGCTCGGCGACCGCTTTGCCGTTGGCAAACACCTTGCAAATCGAGTTCGCGCCCAAGAATTCCAGATACACGCGTTCGTTTTTGGCGGGTTTCACGGCAACGGTGCGAACATACCAACTCGCACAGCGTGCGTAGTCAAAGCCGCCGTCCTGCCCGTCGAGGGCGTTCCAGGTATGGGGCAGTGTGACGCTTTCAAAATCCTTCCCCGCCTTTTTCGGCGCACGGGAAGTGGCGTCCGCATCTTGTTTAAAATACCAACCGTCCGTAAGCGGAAGCGTTTTACGCATATTCTGAACCTACCTTTACAAATAATTTTCGGTTTTATTTTAGCATAAATCCCGAAAAAACACAACGGTGCGTTTACAGACACATTTTGAAAAACTGTTTATCTAAGCAAAAAAACCGACCGAAAGGCAGGTGCCTCGCGGTCGGTCCAAACGGGTTTCAAATTATTTGAGGTTTGCTTTGAGGGTTGCAAGCTCGTCAGCAAGCTCTTTCGGCAGTTTGTCGCCGAATTTTGCATAGAATTCCGCGATGCCGTCGGCTTCTTTTGCCCACAGTTCTTTATCAACATCGAGAATGCTTTCGAGAGATTCGAGGCTGACCTCGCCCTCCAAGCCTTCAATGTTGATGTCTTTTGCATAGGGCAGATAGCCGATTGCGGTTTCTCTTGCCTCGACTTCGCCGTCGCAGCGTTTGAGAATCCACTCGAGCACGCGCAGATTGTCGCCGAAGCCCGGCCACATAAAGTTGCCTTCGTCATCTTTGCGGAACCAGTTAACATTGAAGATTTTCGGCGCTTTGTCGGGGTCAAGGGTTTCGCCGATTTCAATCCAATGTTTCCAGTAGTCGCCCATATTGTAGCCGCAGAACGGAAGCATTGCCATCGGGTCACGGCGGACAACGCCGACCGCACCTGCCGCCGCAGCGGTGGTTTCGGACGCCATAATCGAGCCGACGAACACACCGTGGTTCCAATCTCTTGACTGATACACCAGCGGCGCCAATTTTGCGCGTCTGCCGCCGAACACGAATGCCGAAATCGGCACGCCCTGCGGATTTTCAAATTCGGAGCTGATGCACGGGCAGTTGACTGCGGGTGCGGTGAAACGGGAGTTCGGATGCGCCAGGTTTTTGCCCTCGGCTTTCCACTCTACGCCGTTTGTTTGAATACCGGTCCACTCTTCTGCGTTGACGGGCGGGTTCTTGTCAAGCCCTTCCCACCAAACGGTGTTGTTGTCAAGGTTACGCGCAACATTGGTGAAAATCGTACCCTTTCTGGTGGATGCCAATGCGTTGGGGTTGGATTTTTCGTTGGTGCCGGGCGCTACGCCGAAGAAGCCGTTTTCGGGGTTGATGGCATACAGTCTGCCGTCCTCGCCTTTGCGAATCCAGGAAATATCGTCGCCGACGCACCAAACTTTGTAGCCTTTTTTGCGATAGCCCTCGGGCGGAATCAGCATAGCGAGGTTGGTTTTGCCGCAAGCGGACGGGAACGCCGCGCAGATATATTTGACTTCGCCTTTCGGATTTTCAATGCCGAGAATGAGCATATGCTCTGCCTGCCAGCCCTCGTTTTTGCCCTGATAAGACGCAATACGAAGCGCAAAGCACTTTTTGCCGAGCAACACATTGCCGCCGTAAGCGGAATTTACGGAGATAATGGTGTTGTCCTCGGGGAATTGGCAAATCCAACGGTTTTCGGGGTCTACATTGCATTTGCAGTGCATACCGCGCACCCAATCGTTGCTGTCGCCGAGCACATCCATCACCTTTTTGCCGACGCGGGTCATAATAGCCATATTGAGCACAACATAGATGGAGTCGGTGATTTCAATGCCGATTTTTGCAAGCGGCGAACCGACGGGGCCCATCGAATAAGGAATCACATACATGGTTCTGCCCTTATAGGAATCGCGGGCAATATCATACAGCATTTTATATGCTTTTTCGGGGTCCATCCAATGGTTGGTGGGGCCTGCGTCCTCTTCCTTTTTGGAGCAGATTAAGGTTCTGTCCTCCACACGCGCAACGTCGTTGGGGGCAGTTCTGTGATAATAGCACCCGGGGAGCAAATCCTCGTTGAGCTTAATCATTTCGCCGCTTTCGCACGCCTCCTTGCGAAGCGCTTCCAGCTGTTCCTCCGACCCGTCAATCCAAACGATTTGTTCCGGCTTTAAAAGGTCAACCTTTTCGTCAAGCCAGGACAAAATGCTTTTGTTCTGTGTCAATGCTGCCATAGTACATTCTCCTTACTTTGCAATCCGAAATATCGGATAAAATTTTGCATAATTGAAAACGGAAAAATTCAAAATCCCCAAATTCCTCCATTTTGAAATATTATAGTCCAAACCGCCGAAAAAAGCAACAATGAAAATGTTAATAAATTGTCAATTCTGCGCAGTTTTTTAATTCAGTTTGACGAATTTTCCGATTTTCGGCAGAAAGAAGCCCGCGAAATGCGCTTATTTTTCGGAAATCGACATCGTAGCCGCGGCGTTTAAGTCCATCCCCGCGCGCTTGCCCGCAAGATACTCGTAATACCCCTGCGCACCGACCATTGCGGCATTGTCGCCGCAAAGGGACAGTTCGGGAAGATACAGCTTTACATGTTTCTGTTTTGCAAGATTGAATACGCGTTCACGCAAAACGGAATTGGCACTCACCCCGCCCGCAAGCACCAATTTGTCGGTTTCGGGGTACAGTTCCAGCGCGGTTTCGGTGTGGGCAAGCAGAGAATCCACCACCGCGTGCAGAAACGATGCGCCGAGGTCGGCTTTTTCAATAGTCTCCCCTCTTTGTTCGCCATTATGTATGGTATTGAGCACCGCGGTTTTGAGCCCCGAAAAACTGAAATCCAACGGACAGCCGTCCACGCGCGGTTTCGGGAAAGAAAAAGCAGTCGGGTCGCCGGTTTTTGCGAGTTTGTCAAGATTGACGCCGCCCGGATACGAAAGCCCCATGGCACGGGCGGCTTTGTCGAGCGCTTCACCCGCCGCGTCGTCGCGCGTTCTGCCCAACACCTCAAAATCGGTATAGTCTTTGACGCGCACCAACAGCGTATTGCCGCCCGACACAACAAGGCACAAAAACGGCGGCTCTAAATCGGGGTGGGTAATGTAATTCGCGGCGATATGCGAACGCAAATGGTGCACGGGCACAAGCGGCTTGCCGCTACCCAAGGCTAAGCCTTTCGCATAATTCACGCCGACAAGCAATGCGCCGATAAGCCCGGGCGCGTAAGTAACGGCAATCGCGTCGACCGTCTCCAACGAGCAGTTTGCCTGTTTGAGCGCTTCGGCACCCACGGCGCAAATCGCCTCGGTGTGCATACGCGACGCGATTTCGGGCACAACCCCTCCGAACAGTTTATGCTGTTCAATCTGCGTTGCGACAACCGAGGACAGCACCGTTCTGCCGTTTTCCACCACGGCGGCGGCGGTTTCATCGCAGGAGCTTTCAAACGCAAGTATTTTCATTTCGTTCACATCCGTTTTTATGGATTTTGCATACAGCGCAGTCAAAAATCCGAAATTGCAGTTAGTATACCACAGAACAAAAAAGAATGCAATGTATGCATCCGCTATACTATTAAAAAGAAAAAATTGCATTATCGGTAGATTGTACTCTAACAGAGAATAGTATTTTGGATTGGGATATACTAAAATATTTTTGTGCTTTGCAACTATAAAAAGGAGCGTGTAAACATGAAGAAGAAAACCCAAACGACCCGAAAACGGCTGTTGTCCGTTTTATTGGCGGTGGGCATGGTGCTGACCGCCCTGCCGCTGACGGCTTTCTCTGCGCTTGCGGCGACGAGTGGGGACTTTACATATTGGATTCTTTCCGAAGAAGGAAAAACTTGCTGTATTTCGCAATACACCGGCTCTGAAACCGATGTTTCTATTCCGTATGCCATTGACGGGTATACAGTCACTCGAATCGGCGATATGGAGTCTATATTTACCAACACACCGCAGGTTGAAAGTGTAACAATCCCTGCCGGTGTAACCGAAATTTGGTTCAGCCAAGATGCACTTTACTCGCCGGCACTGCGCGCGGTAAACATCAACCCTGAAAATCCAACATTCAGCAGCGTGGACGGCGTTGTATTCTCGAAAGACAAAACAGCATTGTATCTTTATCCGCGCGCAAAAGCCGATGTGACCGCTTATGAAATCCCGTATGGCGTAGAATACATTTGCGTTTCGGCATTTGCAGGCTGTAAGAGTCTTGTAAGTATCACAATTCCGGACAGCGTAACAGAAATCGGCGAAGATGCATTTTCCGGTTGCACTTTGCTTACAACTATCTACGGCTACACCGATTCTTATGCCGAAACCTATGCGAATGAAAACGGATATACATTTGTAGCGCTTTCCTCGGGTAATAAAGGCGGCGATATAAACGGAGACGACAAAATCAACGCCGTAGACGCACGCTTTGTATTGCAGGCGGCAAGCGGTTTACGCGTGTTAGATGACACCCAAAAAGCCGCGGCAGATGTCAACGGTGACGGCAAAATCAACGCCGTGGACGCGCGCTGGATTTTGCAGGTCGCGAGTGGCGCAAGAACGCTGTAAATTGGGATTTGTTGGAGTATTAACGGAACGGGCATTGACGTTCCCTACGCACGCAATATATTTTTGCGCGTAGTGGCGGGCTTCCACGCCCGCCGTGGAGTTCGATGTAATTCTGCGTAACAACACTAAGGTTGTTCCCTACGATTTGTAGGGGCGATTCACGAATTTCCCGCTGTTTCAGCCCCCTCTGACGAGGGGGCTGTCAAATGCGCAGCATTTGACTGGGGGAGAGATT
>JBJEPV010000020.1:0-3194 GCA_051881415.1 Candidatus Fimenecus sp. | reverse complement strand
TCCTCTGCGACAATTTACTGTTTAACACATCTATAAAGGAATCATTTTTAATCCGAATAAAATCCGCATAATTTTCGGACTTTTTGACCGTAAGTATACTGCCGGGCAAAATTTGCTCGGACGGCTCTCCGTCGCAGGAAATATAAATATCCTCACCGTCCTCGGGAATTTTTACGCAGAGTTCGGAATTGCTTTCAAAAATCAGCGAGCGCGCAAATAACGAGTGCGTGCAAATCGGGGTCAGCATGATACTTTCGATTTTCGGATCCACCACAGGGCCGCCCGCTGAAAGCGAATACGCCGTGGAGCCTGTGGGAGTGGAAAGAATGATGCCGTCAGAATAATAGTGATTGATATATTTTCCGTCCGCATAGACATCTAAGGCGATGAGTTTAATTTGTTCCCCGCGCGCAACCACGACATCATTGAGACAACAACCGAGACTTTTGGGCGAAGTTTCGTTCGGGGTTTTACAAGTGACTTCCAGCATCATACGCGGGTCAATGGAATAACTGCCGTCAATTAACGCTTTTAACAAATGTAATTCGTTTTTCTCAATGCCCGCCATAAACGCAAGGTTACCTGCATTGACACCGAGAACGGGTTTTTTGTAAGCAACCGCTTTTTTTGCGGCATGAATCAAAGATCCGTCCCCGCCGATGGCAATGACCGCATCGCAGTCCGACAAAAGCGTTTCCGACGGCATACAAATGCTTTGGCTTGGGAAGGCGGCTTGCAGTTCCTCCTCAAAAAAATAGGATATATTCAGCTTTTCAAGGCAGCGGCAAACCTCTTTGGTAACCTCTAACGCGCAAGCGCGGGTTAAATTCGGCAACAATGCAATTTTCATACCATCACCTACTTCAATGTGTTGTGGGATTCCGCAATCAAAGCGGAAATATCGGCATCTGCGAATGTGGGTTCCTTTTCTTTTTTAATATGCATTAAGTATTCAATATTGCCCTCCGGCCCTTTAATCGGGGAAAAGGACAAGTGCAATACGGAAAAGCCCGTTTCAAAGGCAATTTGTGTAATGGTTTTGACAACTTCGGCGTGTACCGACGGGTCACGGACAACGCCTTTTTTGCCGACATTTTCCTTTCCCGCCTCAAATTGCGGCTTAATCAGGCAAACTGACTCGCCGTCGTCATGCAACAGAGAATAGAGCACGGGTAAAATAATTTTTAAGGAAATAAAGGAGACATCAACGCTTGCAAAATCCAACTGCTCCGCAATATCGTCAGGTGTCAAATAGCGGAAATTGGTGCGTTCCATATTGACAACGCGTTCATCCGTCCGCAGTTTCCATGCGAGTTGCCCGTATCCGACATCGACAGCGTACACTTTTTTTGCGCCGTTTTGCAACATACAGTCCGAAAATCCGCCCGTAGAAGCGCCGATGTCCATACAAACACAGTCCTGTAACTGCAAATGAAAGGCTTTTACGGCTTTGTCCAGCTTGAAGCCGCCGCGGCTGACAAACGGCATTTTTTCGCCGCGCACTTCAATTTTGTCGCTATCCTTTACCGTCAGCCCCGCCTTGGTTGCTTTTTGCCCATTGACATATACCTGCCCTGCCATAATCAAAGCCCCTGCTTTGGCACGGCTTTCCGAAAGACCGCGTTCCAATACGGCTACATCTAATCTGATTTTTTGCTCAGCCATCGTTTTTCTCCGAAATTACTTCCAACATGCCCGCTGCGTCTAACCGATACCGCTTCATTTGAGAAGCAACGGAAGCGTGAATGACGAATTCATCGGGTACGGCAGTTAAGGTGTATTGCCCTTTAAACCCGTTTTCCAACAATAACTCGCCGAAGCGCTCACCGATACCGCCCGCACGAATTCCCTCTTCAAAAAAGAAAATATGTTTTGCAGAAAGTGCCGTTTTTACAGCCTCTAAGTCCATTGGAATAATGCGGTTCAGTTTTAGCACCGCTGTGGAAACACCTTGTGTATTTAAAGTATCGCAAGCAGAAACCGCATGGGCAAAAATTCTGCCGTAGGTTACAAGCAGTTGTTCTGCATCCTGGTTACCGTACACCTCAAAGGGCGAAAAATCCTCTTCGGTTTCCGGCGGCAGTGCATTTTCGCTCCCGCGCGGATAGCGAACAGCGACTAAGCCGTTTTCATGATATATGCTTTGAATAAACGCGTGTTTTAAGCCTTTGTAGGTTGCAGGTGCATACACGGTAATATTGGGAATGCCGTTTAAAAACGCCGTATCTAAAATGCCCTGATGCGATACACCGTCCTCCCCGACAAAGCCCGCGCGGTCAATCGCCAAAATCATATGCAGGCCTTGCAGGGCGCCGTCATGCACAAGTTGGTCAAAGCCGCGTTGTAAAAAGGAGGAATACACAGCGAAAATCGGTACCATTCCCCCGCGCGAAAGACCGGAGGCAAAGGTGATTGCGTGTTCTTCGGCAATGCCGACATCGAAAAAGCGCGTCGGATAAGTTTTGCGGAAGTCTTCCAGACCCGTACCCAACGACATTGCGGCGGTAATGGCGCAAATACGCTTGTCCTTTGCGGCGACTTCGCATAAGAATTTGCCGAATTCCGCAGAGAAATTTGCACCTGTCATCAGCGGCTCGCCCGTATTGATATTGAATTTGGAAATACCGTGAAATTCACTCGGGGCTTTTTCCGCAAAATCGTAGCCCTTGCCCTTTATTGTGTTAATATGCAATAAAACGGGGGCATTGACCATTTTTGCACCCTCCAAAGCCTCGGACAGCTGCGCGATATTGTGCCCGTCAATCGGCCCCATATAGCGAAATCCGAGGTCCTCAAAAAAGGTGCTTTTATATATGGCATTTTTCAACCGTGTTTTCAGTTTGAAAATCTGCGCGGACAAGCTTTTGCCGACAAACGGGATTTTGTTAATGGCTTTTTCCGTGCGCGCTTTCATACGGAAATAGCCGGGTTTTGAGCGAAGCACGGCCAAATACCGTGCCACCGAACCTACATTTTTGGAAATGGACATTTCGTTGTCGTTTAAAATGACAATCAACCGCTTGCCGGAGCGTCCGGCATTGTTCAGCGCTTCATAGGCAAGCCCGCCCGTCAACGCACCGTCCCCGATGACGGCAACGGTGGTATGCTTATCCCCTGCCAAGTCCTGCGCGGTCGCAACGCCAAGCGCCGCCGAAATCGAAGTGCTAGAATGACCGCTGTAAAAGGTATCGTGC
>JBJEPV010000019.1:0-3207 GCA_051881415.1 Candidatus Fimenecus sp. | reverse complement strand
ACCACTGATCCGATACAAAAATCCATCAGATTTTTCATGATGATATTGCCGGCGTTTTTGGCTCTTGTAAAACCTGCCTCAACCATTGCAAATCCGCATTGCATAAAAAACACCAACGCGGCGCCGATTAAAAACCATACGCCGAAGGTAAGCTCTGATGCGGCTTCCATTATTTCTGCCATATTCATTCTCCTCCGAAAAAGAAATCGGCGTGCGAGGGCAGTTTACCCATCGCACGCCGTTGTGCAAAACAACAAAATCCAATACAAAACTCTCCGGAAAAGTGATGCAATGAAAAAGGCGCTGTGAAGTCCGACTTCACAACGCCTTTGTTGTTATGCACAAATGATACGCCTGTTTTTGTCGCTCGTCAAGTCCAATTTTGCTGTTTTTGGTGATTTTGGCGGTTTTCATAACCAAAAACAAACAAAATGCGGTTTGATTTATGTAATTTATACAATGTATATGGCTTTTTTGTGCGCAATCTGTTATACTGCTGTCGGGTGAATAAAATGCTACCGTATTATTATGCCTTGCATGAATATTTACAATCCCGTTTCGGGGAAAAGCTGTATAAACTCTCGTTAGAGACGGGCTGTACCTGCCCCACGCGCGACGGCACCTTGGGTACGGGCGGCTGTATTTTTTGCAGTGCGGGCGGCAGCGGCGAGTTTGCACAAAAGCCGCTTGACAATATCCATCTGCAAATTGAACGGGCAAAAGCGCAGGTTTCCAAAAAATTTAAAGGTACGCACTATATCGCCTATTTTCAAAGCTACACAAACACCTATGGGGATATTGCGCGGCTACGGCAAATTTACTTCACCGCCGCCGAAAACCCGTGTGTGAAAGCGATTTCTATCGGTACACGGCCGGACTGTTTGCCGCCCAAGGTACTGCAAATGCTGAAAGAACTTAACGAAATAAAGCCTGTTTTTGTGGAGTTAGGTTTACAGACCGTGCACGAAAGCACGGCGCAGTTTATCCGCCGCGGCTACCCCCTGCCCGTTTACGAACAAGCGGTTTCGGATTTACACAGTATTGGGGTGCATGTTGTGACGCACCTGATTTTAGGGTTGCCGCAGGAAACAAAGGAGCAAATGCTCGAAAGTGTGCGGTATGTCGGCAAAATCGGCACAGACGGTGTGAAATTACAGCTTTTGCACATTTTAAAAGGCACAGATTTAGAAAAAATTTACCGCAGCGGCGCCTTCCACACGCTCGAAAAAGAGGAATATATCGACCTTTTGTGTGATTGTATAGAGGTTTTGCCGCAAAACACGGTCATTCACCGACTGACGGGCGACGCCCCGAAAGCCTTGCTGGTTGCCCCGACTTGGTCATCCAATAAAAAAGATGTATTGAACAGTATACACCGCGCTTTTCTGGCGCGCGATATTCGACAAGGAAAAAAAGCGCTGTAAACACAAAAACGCCTGCAAAATTCACCGAGAAGTTTGCAGGCGTTTTATCGCTCGAAAATTACTCGACCTTCATCATACGGTAGCCGACACCGATATGTGTTTGAATATACTGCGGGGAGTCCGGAGCGGCTTCCAGCTTTTTGCGAAGCGTTGCCATAAAAACGCGCAGAGAGGCAATCTCGTTATCGCGGCAACTGCCCCATATCTTTTGGGTAATATAAGTATGGGTTAAAACCTTACCGACATTGTGTGAAAGCAAGCAAAGGAGCTTATATTCAATCGGCGTCAGGTGCAGTTCCTCCTCCCCCAAAAAAGCACAGCCTGCCGCATAGTCCACCCGCAAGGCGCCGTTCGTAAAAACGGCGGTTTCCGCTGTATTTTCCGTTTGCATCATAACAAGTCTTCTTTGCGTCACACGAAGCCGCGCCAGCAATTCCTCCACCGAAAAAGGCTTAGTCAAATAATCGTCCGCGCCGGCGTCCAGCGCATCAATTTTATCAGTATCCTCACTGCGCGCGCTGATAACAATAATCGGCATATTCGACCAAGAGCGAATTTTTCGGATGACCTCAATCCCGTCCATGTCCGGAAGTCCTAAATCCAACAGGACAATATCGGGATTATGTGAGGACGCTTCCATCACGGCAGTCGCGCCGTTCGGCGCCGTTAAAAAGCGATAATCGTGTGTTTTCAAGGTGGTGGTAATCAAATTCTTGACTGACGCATCGTCCTCCACAACCAATATCAACGGTTTATTCATCAAGATGTGCCTCCTCTGCGGGCAAAGTGAAGGTAAACACGGTGCCCTGCGGCTGATTATCCGCAACGGTCAATTCCCCGCCGTGCACGGAAATGATAGATTTACACAAAGAGAGCCCCAGCCCCAAACTGCGGCGGCTGTCGGCAACGGTATTCGCCCCGCTGTAAAACATATCAAAAATATGCTGTTTGGCTTCGTCGGATATGCCGGGGCCGTCGTCGGCAATGCGCACAACGGCTTTCTCACCCTGCTTATAGGTTTGGATTTGGATGTTTGACCCTTTCGGGGTGTATTTGATGGCATTGTCCACAATGTTGATAATCACCTGCACTATCAACTTCGCATCCATTTTTGCAAGCAAAAACTCGTCCTTGTGCGTCACGGTAATATGGTGCTCACAGCTTTTACGGTTGATATGCCGCAGTGCTTCCGCCACCACATCCTCCATCAGCTCCGCCGACAAATGCAAATTCATTTTGCCGTCCTCTAATCTGGTGACAGACAGTAAGTTTTCCACCAAATTGATAAGCCACATCGAATCGTCGTAAATATCCGTATACAGCCTTTTTTTCGTTTCGTCATCAAAGGCGGCGCCGTTGGTCAAAAGATTGCTGGCATGACCGGAGATAGAAGTCAACGGTGTGCGCAAATCGTGAGAAATTGCCCGCAGCAAATCGGCGCGCAACTGCTCATTTTTGGCCAGAATTGCCGCTTCTTCCTTTTCTTTTGCGTTCTTTTCGTTTTCCATCGCCAAGGCGCTTTCGCCGAGAATGGAAAGGATAATGCTGTTCTCAAACGCATCAGGCGGGGTTTCCCCCACCACGATACCCGCAACGCCGTAAATATTATCATTCACGCGAATGGAAAGATACAGGCACTTTGCATTCGACAGCGTATCGGTCGTTGCACCTGCGTGTTTATTATTGCGCAGTACCCAATCCGCTACGCTTTTTTCATTTTCGGAAAGGCATTCCGCAAGAAATGCGGCATCGGGCACGCTGAATACCTGCGGTGCTTCTAATG
>JBJEPV010000018.1:0-17069 GCA_051881415.1 Candidatus Fimenecus sp. | reverse complement strand
CTAAAAATGTATTTTGTGCGTAGGGAACGGTCTTGACCGTTCCGCAAAATTACAGAAAAATTCACGGGCGATTCGTGAATCGCCCCTACAAATTGTAGGGAACAACCTTAGTGTTGTTCCGCAAAATCACATCAAAATCCGCGGGCGGGCGAACACAGTTCGCCCCTACGGTTGGATAGACAAACGCCCATTTGTGTTTCACGCCAACAAAAAGCACCCCTCCGTTTTGGAGAGGTGCGCAAACCAA
The DNA here is from genome assembly GCA_051881415.1 of Candidatus Fimenecus sp. Lineage (GTDB taxonomy): Bacteria > Bacillota > Clostridia > Oscillospirales > Acutalibacteraceae > Fimenecus. The sequence goes on along the minus strand of JBJEPV010000018.1, from coordinate 16,822 downwards.
GGCAAAATATTTTGAAACCGGTTATTCCGTTTATTTCGCCTTTTCCTTTTGACTTTTGACCACTTTCAGCCGTGTGAAATCCTCGCGCTCCTTTTCGTCGAGCGCCTCCGTGATGAATTTCACCGTTTCGGTAAACTGCGGAATCATAATATTGTTCAAGGCGTTGGCGCGTTTTTGCGTCTTTTTGACGGCGTCCGCCAAGCGGAACACCGACGCCTGCACTTCGGCAAGGCGCGCGGTCAACTGTTTGACTTCGTTAAACCGAATATATGCCTCATCTAAATAGGAATTGGTGTTGCGAAAGCCGTAATGCGGGTGCGGCTGTGTTTCGGGCAGGGTCACGGTCGGGATTTCCACGCCCATCACGCTTTTACAGTCAAGCTCCAAGGCGGTTTCGACCGGTACGGCGCGGGCAAAATTGCCGCACACACCTAAGGTGATATTGGCAAGGCGCAAATAGCCGTACGCCTCTTTGTACGCTTCGCCGATGCGGCTTTCGACCGACTTTGCTTCGTCCACCAACTGCATCATTTCACGCACCAAAATATTGCGTTTGCGATCCATCAGCTCATAGCCGAGCCGCGCCAATTCCAACGATTTTTGCGTTGCCATTAAATTGGCTTTGGTCGGAAAAATCTGCGCCAATACAAGTCACCTCCCGTAAAAAAACTTTTTTGTGTTTTATTGCTCGCCCACGTAATGCGCGTCCAAAATTGCATCGTCCACGCGGTCAAGCATTTTGCGCGGCAACATCGACAGCAATGACCAGCCGAGGTCGAGCGTTTGCTCGATACTGCGGTTTTCGGTAAAACTTTGATTTAAGAACTTCGCTTCAAATTCGCGCCCGAACGCCATCAACAGTTTATCCTCTGCGGACAGCTCATCCTCGCCGATCACCGACGCGAGTGCCTTGGCGTCCTGCACCTTGGAATAGGTCGCAAGCAACTGATTGGCAAGCGCGGCGTGGTCTTCGCGCGTAAAGCCCGCGCCGATGCCGTCTTTCATCAAACGCGACAGCGACGGCAACACATCGACAGGCGGGTAAATGCCCTTGGCGCCGAGGTCGCGGCTTAACACGATTTGCCCCTCGGTAATGTAGCCCGTAAGGTCGGGAATGGGGTGGGTAATGTCATCATTGGGCATCGTTAAAATCGGGATTTGCGTTACCGACCCTTCCACGCCCTTAATCATCCCCGCGCGCTCATACAAAGACGCCAAATCCGAGTACAAATAGCCGGGGAAACCCTTTCTGCCGGGGATTTCGCCTTTGGAGCCGGAAAACTCCCGCAACGCCTCGGCGTAAGAGGTCATATCGGTTAAAATCACCAAAATGTGCTTGTGCAAGGTGAACGCCAAATACTCGGCGATGGTCAGCGCGCATTTCGGTGTCATAATACGCTCGATAATCGGGTCATTGGCAAGGTTTAACAGCATCACCACATGGTTCATCACATTCGCTTCCTCAAACGAGGTGCGGAAATACTGCGCGACATCGTTTTTCACGCCCATTGCCGCAAACACAACTGCGAAATCGTCGCCGTCCGACAAAGAGGACTGCCGCACAATCTGCACGGCAAGCTCGTTGTGCTGCATACCCGAGCCCGAAAAAATCGGCAATTTTTGCCCGCGGATTAAGGTGGCGAGCGCGTCAATCGAGGAAATCCCCGTTTGAATAAAGTTTCGCGGATATTCGCGCGACACGGGATTGATCGGCGCGCCGTTGACATCGCGTTTTTCCACAGGGTATACATCGCCCAAGCCGTCAATCGGTCTGCCCAGGCCGTCAAACACACGCCCTAAAATTTCGGGCGAGAGCGCAATTTCCATCGGCTTGCCCGTGAACACGGTTTCGGTATTGGACATCGACATACCGCGCGTGCCCTCAAACACCTGCACGGCAACCTCGTCCCCGTCAATTTTCACCACGCGCCCCGTGCGGGAAGTGCCGTCCTGCAAGTGCATTTGCACAATTTCCTCATTGGCGGCGTCCGTAACGCCGTTTAAAGTGGCGAGCGAGCCGTTTACACTGTCCAATTTTAAATGTTTCAGTACCATTTCGCCGCCTCCTTATCGCAATAAGCCGTCCATAACGGTGTCAATTTCTTTGCTGTATTCGTCAAGCACGGACAGGTTGTCGTTCGGGACATCGTATTTCATTTTAATCAGCTTGTCAAAAAGCCCCGTAGCAAGCAACTTGGAAATGGGCACCTGCCGCGCAACCACTTCCCGCGCACGGTGATACAAATGCAGAATGACATACATCATTTTATATTGCTTTTCAAGCGGAACAAAGGTATCGTCCTTATGGAACGCATTTTGCTGTAAAAAGCCCACGCGAATAACGCGCGCAATTTCGATAATCAGCTTTTGGTCATCGGGCAACACATCTGCACCGATGAGCTTCACGATTTCCATTAAGGAATTTTCCTCGGCAAGAAGTGCGCAAAGCTCCTCACGGTATTTCATAAAATCGGGCGCAACATGGTCGCGGTACCAATTCGAGAGGTCGCCCAAATACTCGCTGTATGAAAGATTCCAGTTGATCGCCGGATAGTGGCGCGCATATGCCAAGGATTTGTCGAGTGCCCAAAAACAGCGGGTAAACCGCTTCGTGTTTTGCGTGACAGGCTCGGAGAAATCGGAGCCCTGCGGCGAAACCGCGCCGATTAAGGTGACAGACCCCTCGGTGCCGTTTAAATTCTCGACATAGCCCGAGCGCTCATAGAATTCAGAAAGACGCGAGGGTAAATACGCGGGGAAGCCCTCGTCGGCGGGCATTTCTTCGAGTCTGCCCGAGATTTCACGCAATGCCTCCGCCCAGCGGGAAGTCGAGTCTGCCATCAATGCGGTATGGTAGCCCATATCGCGGTAGTATTCCGCAAGCGTAATGCCTGTGTAAATCGATGCCTCACGCGCCGCTACGGGCATATTCGAGGTATTGGCAATCAATACCGTGCGTTCCAACAGGTTTTTTCCTGTGCGCGGGTCAACAAGCTCCGAGAATTCCTCCAAAACCTGCGTCATTTCGTTGCCGCGTTCGCCGCAACCGACATAGATGATAATATCCGCGTCGCACCATTTGGCAAGCTGGTGCTGTGTCATCGTTTTGCCCGTACCGAAGCCCCCGGGGATTGCCGCCGCGCCGCCTTTGGCAATCGGGAACACGGTATCAATCACCCGCTGTCCCGTGACAAGCGGTTTGTTCGCGGGCAGGCGTTTCGCGGTCGGTCTGGGGGTGCGAATCGGCCATTTTTGCGAAAGGGTCAATTCCACCGTTTTGCCCGCGTCCGTTTTCAAAACGGCAAGCGGCGCTTCCACGGTGTACTGCCCGTCGGGCTGCACGGAAACAATTTCGCCCGAAAGCGTGGGCGGCACCATAGCTTTATGCGTAATCGTAGAGGTCTCGGGGCAGGTGGCGAACACATCGCCGCCCGAAACACGGTCACCGACCTTGACGGTAAGCGTCACAGCATATTTCTTTTCGGTATCGAGCGCCGCAAACTGCGCACCGCGCCCGATAAACGCGCCGTATTTTGCTTCGATAGCGGGCAACGGGCGCTGAATGCCGTCAAAAATATTGCCGAGAAGCCCGGGGCCTAAGGTCACGCACATCGGTGCGCCGGTCGAATCAATCGGCTCGCCGACGGTGAGCCCCGCGGTCTCTTCATACACCTGAATGGTGGTAAAGTCCTGATTTAAGCCGATAACCTCACCGATTAAGCGATTGTTGCCGACATAAACGGTTTCGAGCATCCCGAGGTCCGTTTCGCCTTTGACGGTGACAACAGGCCCGTTGATGCCGTATATTTGATTGACTGACACTGCAATCACTCCTCAACGGAAAGTCCGGAATTTTCAAGAAACCACGCTTTTTGCGCTTCCAGCGCGGTATCCAATGTGTTGTCGGCAAGGCAGTGCGTTTTGCGGTCGAGCGCCTTGACGCCGCCGAGCACAATTTCCTCTGTCACCGTGACGGTGCACGGTGCGCCGAATGCCGCTTTAATCGCGGCGGCTTTGTCCGCGTCATGCGGGGCAATAAAGAACTCGGTATCGCCGTTCGGGAACAAGGCGGCGATTTCCCGCACACCGGCAAGCAATTTTTCGCGGTATGCGTCTGTTTCGGTATACGCTTCGATTTTTGCCTTTACGCGGTCAAAAACCTGCTGTGAAAGCGTTGCACGCAAATCGGCAAGGGTTTTGCGCGACGCCTCCCCTTTCCCCGATATTTCGCGGTTGGCTTCGGCGCGAATGCGCGCCGCCTCATATTCCATATAGGATTTATACCGTTTACGCGCCTCGGTCTGCATCGCCTGCAACCGTTCCGCGCGGACGCTTTCGGTTTCCCGGTCGATGCGTTCGCACTCCGCCGCCGCAAGGGTACGGATGGATTGCAAAAACGCCTCGGTATTTTTTGCGGTTGCTTCCATTTTTGGGCACCTCTAACTTTAAATTTTCACGCCGACGGCTTCACGGATATACTGCGTAATGCTGTCTCCCGCCGCGCCGACACCGTCCGCGTCGGGAATAATCACGAACAGCGGATGGTTGCTCTTCCGCAACTCGCTGACGGTTTCGGGGCAAAGCGCCGCCGCTTTGGGCGTCGCCAGCAAAATGCCGATTTCGGGGTCTGCCATGGCTTTCATAAAAGCGTTTTTCGCCGTTTGTTCGGTATCGACGCGCACGCCCTCCACGCCTGCAAGGCGCATTCCGATCATCGAGTCCACATTGTCGCTGATGAGAAAGAATTTCATACAATCAGACCTTATTTAATATCAAAATGGAAATAACCACGCCGTACAACGCGATGGATTCGCCGAGTGCGACGAAGATGATGGATTTACCGAACGATTTCGGATTTTCCGCCGTTGCGGAGATCGCCGCCGGTGCACCTGCCGCCACGGCGATACCGCCGCCGATGCCCGCAAGACCGGTTACCAGGCCCGCCGCCAAAAGCCCTAAGCCTTTGGAATTGTCCGAAGCCGTCTCTGCCTGTGCGGTTTCTTCGGTTTGCGTCTGTGCGGGTGCTGCCGCGTCGTCATTCGCCGCAAAGGCATTGATGCACAAAACAGACATCAACACAGTGAGTACGGCAAAGGTGGCGATATTCACGGAAAACGCCTTTTTGAGCGGTCTGCCCTCACTTTTCTTTTTCACCACGGAAAACGCGGTAAACAGCAATGCGAACGGCGCCAAAATCAACAAAAGATAAAATGCGGTTGTCATAACAATTTCCTCCAAAGGTTTTTATGAATTGGTTTGTATTTCGTTGAGAGTCGCGGGTGCAAACGCCTTGCCGCCGCCCTCATAGAACCGACTGAACATCTCGTAATATTCCAAACGAAGCGCCTGAATGCCGGTTAACAGCCCTTCGAGCGCAATGACCAAGATATTTCCTAAAATAATGACAAACAGATTTTCGCTTTCGCCCGCGAGGGAGAAAACCACCATCATCATGCCCGCGTGCACCAACACAAACGCGCCGACACGCAAAAACGAAACGGTGTTGGAAAGATAGGAAAGAATATATTCGAGCAGTTCAAACAGATTTTGCAGTACAAAATCCAGGATGCTTTCGGGTTTCCAATCGGGGTGCTTGTCGATAATTCCAATAGGGATTTCCTTAAACATCAACAGCACCGCGCAAACGCCCAAAATCACGCCCGCCACGGAATTGGGTAGCGGCGCAGGGCCGCCCATAAAGCCTGAGGCGAGATTGCACCCCGCAAGGTACAAGAGAAGCCCGACCAAGCCGTTTTGGCTGAACAGCGCTTCGCCGAATTTTTTGCGCTTGACACAGGCGTAAATGTTCAAAAGCATCGCCGCCACCATCAGCCCCACGCCTATCGCAATCGCAATGAGCAAAACGGTGTTGATACTGTCCATCACGGACATCGGCTTGCCGCGCCATCCGAGCGCGTGGTACACGGGGTCGAGCATTTCTTCATACCCGAATACACTGCCGAACAAAAAGCCGAAGCACATCGAGGCAATGCCGCAGGGAATGAGGATTTTGCCAAGCTCCATTTTTTTGAGCTTCCACATCAAAAAGCCGACAAGGGCGAGTACCGCCCCCTGCCCGAGGTCGCCGAACATCATGCCGAACAATACCGTATAGGTTATCGCCACAAACGGCGTAATGTCAATATCGGAATAGGCGGGCGTACCGTACATATCCACATAGTATTTATACGGCTCGACCAAAAAGCGTAACGGGCGGAAACCCGACTTCATTTTAACGGGAACAGTGATTTTTCCGTCCGCGGGCGGGTTTTCCGTCTCTAAGGTAATTTCGCCGCCGAGGGATTGCACCGCTTCGCAAAAGCGTGCTTCGTCGGACGCGGGCACATAGCCGACCAGCATAAAATATTTGTCATTGTGCAAGGCGTAGCTGCGCAAGGCATACATGGCATTTTGATGCACCAAATAGGTGTAAATGTGGTTGCAGCGGTCTTTTTCGGCATCCCACAGGGATTTTAACTGTGCGTCACAGTCCGCAAGCTGGCTTGTGATAATCTCAATGCTGTGCTGAAACTCCTCGACAACCTCGTCTACCGTGCCTGCCGCACCGGGTACCTCGAACGGCTCAAACAGCAAAAATGCAAAAATGCCGTCGATTTCATTTACCATATCGGCAGGGGCGAAATATACGCCCCAATACGCGGTTTTGTCCTCCGAGCAGGGGTAGAAAAAGGCGTACGGGTTATCCCGAAATACGGTTTGCAGTTTTTGGTAGCTCTCTTTCGGCAGATGCCCGAACCGTGCTTTCACAAATTCACATTGCGTCAGTTGGTCAAGGTCTACCTCCATGCCTTTGAAGTGCGCGTATTTCTCAATACCCGCTTCGCACGCGGCTTTTTGCTCCAACAGCGCGGTTTTTTCGGCATATAAATCCGACACCTTTTTCTGCACGGAGGCAACATATTTATCGTCCACACCTGCAAAGGCGCTGTCTGCGCCGTCCGTGCACAGCTCTAAGGCAAAGCCTGCGGATTTGGCAATCTCTCGTAGGGTTGCCAGCACATTTGCGTACGGATTTTCCTCTACAAACGGGGCAAATCCCATCGATGCCGAAATATATTTCGACGCACTGTCTGCCTCAAAGCACGAAAGAGCGCAGATTTTTTCGCACAATGCGGAAAGCTGTTCCAAGCTGCCGCTGAGCTTCATCAGCTTCATTTTTTCAACAGCCATATTTGCATTTTCTCCTTTCCGACAGGGTTATGGTTCCTGTAATCGTATTAAGTGAGCGGCAATCTCTGCGGGCGGCAGATGATACCGTATCCCCTCGATGATATGCGTTACATTGCGCGCCTCGTTTTCGGCAATGCCGATAAAACTGAGCATCACAAGCGGCGGGCAAGTGGAATAGCGCATATTCTTTTGATTGATTTTCAACTGTAACAGCTGGGTTTTGCGTTCAATAATGCCCTCGTCGGGCGGCAGGTATTTGCCGTAACGGGTTTTGCGGACGGTGTCGAGCACCGCTTGTGCCGTTTCGGCGTGCAACATTTCTTCCAACTCGCCCGGAGTAAAGGAAGTGACCTTCGAGCTGAAAAAACTGCCGTTTTGCGGGATGAGGTCGGCGCGAAAATACTGCTTTTGCCGATAAATGCTTTCGACCGTTTTCATATCGGCACGCATACGGAAAAAATCGAGCAACTGCGTGCGCGCTTGTCCCGAAAAATCTTTCTCAATGATTTCTTTTGCCTGTGTATACAAATATTCGTATAAAATATTCTCAAATGTCGGCACGGAAAAGCCCGCAACGCTGTTTTCCATTTTTGCCGCCAACGGCGCATACCGTGTGCCGCGCAAGCCCCGATACAAATCCTCCGGACAGCGGGCACGCTCCAACACCGTAACATCTACCTCGGCATTGTCACGGAAAAACGGCGGCAAATGCACGGCGTATTCCCCAACGCTGTCGGAATCGAGATAATCCGCACAAAGCAAAATGCAGTCTATATCGGCGCGCAACAGAAAAATGCGGTGCAAGTCCTGCCCCAAGGAACGCTCGAAACTGCAAAGCGAGGCAATGCGTTCCTGCATTTGGCGATTCACTGCCGCTTCCACGCGGACGCGGTGCACTTTGCCGTTCAGTAAAGCGGAAAACACCTGCGCGTAGGCGGTATGTGCCCGCAAATATCCCGCCGCCTCCGTCACGGTGCGGCAGGCGACCAATGCTTCATAATCCGCCGCGGTCAGCAGTTCGGCATACATCGCGTGCGCCTTTGCAGAGATGGCATTGGCGGACAGCGAGGATATGGATTTTCCCATGCAACGGCGCTCCTTTCCGAAAATTTTGACCGTTTATTCTTTCGTGACTGCGTGAAAAATCGTTTCCACCCATTCGTCGCTTTTTTCATCATACAACGCTTGCATACGTGCCGCCTGCGCGGCGGTTTTTTGCTCCAACGCCGCAACAGCCGTTTGCACCTTGGTCTGCATATTGGCGCGAACCTTTTCCACGGTCTTTTCGGCATTTTCCTGATGCTGACGGTTGATTTCCGCCTTGCTTTGCGTCAGCTCTGCCGTCAAGTGTTCACGGCGAAGCTTCGCTGCTTCCACATCGTTGCGGGCGGCGCGGTCTGCCTCCACAATCATACGCAATGCATTTTCCACAAAAAGACCTCCCGAAAATTACAAATACTTTCAACCTTGTATTATAGCACGAAAATCCAAAAAGACAAATGGTATTTCGCCAAAACTATTGCCGCTTTTTAGAATAAATTCGTTTATTTTTTCACAAAATCCCGACGAATTATTCATATAAAACGGACATTGTTTTTGTATGTTTCATGTGTTATACTGGTTTTATATTTAAGGTGAGGAGTGTGTTGATGATGAAAAACGAATGGTATAAAGAAGCGGTTATCTATCAGATTTGGCCGCGCTCATTTAAAGACGGTAACGGTGACGGCATCGGCGATTTGCAGGGCGTGCTGGAAAAACTCGACTACATCAAGAGTTTGGGCGTGGACTGCATTTGGTTTTCTCCGCTGTACCCCTCGCCCAACCGCGACTACGGCTATGACATTGCCGACTACAAGGATATTTCGCCCGACTACGGCGATTTGGCGTTGTTTAAACAGGTATTAGACGGCGCGCACGAACGCGGCATGAAAGTGCTGATGGATTTGGTGGTCAATCACACCTCCACCGAGCACAAATGGTTTCAGGAAAGTTTAAAGGGGAAGGATAACCCCTACCATGACTACTATTTTTGGCGCAAAGGCAAGGGTAAAGACGGCAAAAAGCCGCCGAACAACTGGCTTTCGACCTTTGAGGGCGGCGCGTGGGAATACAACAAGGATTTAGACGAATATTATCTGCATGTTTTTGCCAAAGGACAGCCGGACCTCAATATGGATAACCCCAAGGTGCGTGAAGAGGTCAAAAGCATTATGCGCTTTTGGCTCGATATGGGCGTAGACGGTTTCCGCGAGGATGTGATCACCTTTATTTCTAAAAAAGAGGGGTTGCCCGACGGTTTCCCGTTGCCGATTGCCACGGGCGTGGAGCATTACAACAAGGGGCCGCACTGCCACGAATATCTGACGGAATTCCGCAAAGATATTATGAAAGATTACGACTGCTTTATGGTCGGCGAATCCCCGATGACAAATTCCAAAGACGCATTAAAATACACCGCGGGCGACGACAAAGTGCTCGATATGATGATTTCCTTTGACCATATGCAGGCGGACTGCTTTATGACCGACACGCTGTGCACGCCGTTTAACCTCAAAAAGATGAAAAAGGCGTTCAGCAGTTGGCAATACAATTTAAACGGTCGTTCTTGGAACGCGCTGTACCTTGAAAACCACGACCACCCGCGCATTATCAGCCGCTACGGCAATGAGAAATTCTGGAAAGAAAGCGGCAAAATGCTCGCCACGATGTGCTATATGCAATGCGGCACGCCGTTTGTCTACCAGGGGCAGGAAATCGGTATGCTCAACAACCACTTGGACAGTGTGGACAAATTCAAAGATGTTGTCACCTTTAACAACGAAAAACTGTTTAAAAAATTCGGCTTTTCGGACGCAAAATATTTGGAAATCGCCAACCGCACCAGCCGCGAAAACGCGCGCACACCCGTGCAGTGGGATAAATCCAAATACGCGGGCTTTTCAAGCGCCGAGCCATGGTTTTCCGTCAATCCGAATTACACGGACATCAATGTCAACCAGCAGGAAAAGGACACAGACTCCATTCTCAACTACTACCGCAAACTGTTTAAAGTCCGCAAAGAAAACAAAATTTTCATTTACGGCGACTACAAAGAGCATTTCCCCGAAAGCAACGATTTTTATGTGTACGAACGCACCTACGAGGGCAAACGCGCGCTTGTGATTTGCTCGTTTGCGGACGAAACCAAAACCTTCCGCGCCCCCGCGGGCTTTGATTTGACCAAGGGCAAACTGTTGCTTTCCAACTACAAAGACGCCCCCGCGAAACCGAATATTTGCGCCCTGCGCCCGTATGAGGCAAGAGTGTATTTGTTCGCGTAAGCCGCGCTGTACCGATTGCACAAATATGTGAGAAAATTTTGTAAAAAATGCGGATGGCTATTTTTATCACATATGCTATAGTTTACTTAAATGAGAGGGATTTTTTGGGGACTATGGGGAATTTGCGGCATTCCACAGCAACATACAATTATAAATTCCCTGCAGTTTCCGCCTCGTACGAAACTGCGGGGTTTTTTGTGCTTATCTCATATTTAAAACGCGGGGAGGCGGTGATTCCAATGGTTTAGATTGTGCGCAGTTTGACTGTAAAAACGATTTCTTTGTCCCGAGTATTGGTTTTAATTGATTAAGAAAGGACAAAAGTTATGAAGAAAAAAGTAAAACGGACTTTATCGTATCCTTGGTTATGGTAATATTTTTAACAGCTACTGCTGTATCCACTTCAGCTGTAACAACCTGTAAATCTTATTCGCGAGGGTTCGTGAGGACTTACACTTCGGACATTGGTTGTGGTTATGTAAGTGCAACGATTGAAATGACCGACAAATCCGCAAGAACATAAGTCTCTGCACAAACGGGGGTAAACCTTGAATCCTATGTTGCGGCTTGGAGAAATAGCGGCAGTCTTATAGACGCCAAAACGCATAACGGCAACCAAGGCACAAGTTCTGCCACAATTATTTGGTTAGTCGCCGAACCGACCAAATCCCTGCACCAAGCAGACGCCGAGCCTGTACCCGGTTGCAACGGACATCACGGTTGTATATATCAATAACCCAACAAAAGTTTTAAATTGACCGAACATCCGCGCGGTGAATTTCGTGCAATTTCACCGCGCCTTTGCGGCGAACGGGGAATACTATGGTATTGAAAAACATAGCGTCTTTTTTAAAAAGTCATCCGCTGATTTTTGTTTTTTTCAGCCTGCTTCAAATCGCTTCTATGCTTACGGCGGTATATTTATACAGCGATACGCGCGCAAATCGCATCGATCTGGAAAAATACCGCGGCACGACATCGGTTTTTGAAATCGAATACCCGAACGGCACAGCGTTCGAAACCGTTGCGCAGAAAATTCAGGACATTGCGGTTCAGACAAAATATCCGGTAGCCAACATTACGGTATTTGCAGACAGGGAAAATCAATTTATTGCCGATTACAAATACAATGCCGCCAATGTGGATATGGGCAAGCAGTTGCAAAATCCGAACGATATTTTATTAGACGCCGGATACGCGCGGGAAAACGGCATTGAAGTCGGCGATACGCTTACAGCGTTAAACCGTTCGTTCACCGTATCGGGGCTGACACTGCCAACGCCCGGTGTGGAAACCGTTTTTGAAATTGCTTACGGCGCACTGGAAAAATCGGATACGGTTTATAAACTTTGCATCCGACTTAAAAACCTGCCGACAAAATATGAAACAGAGACATTTTCAACACTTTTGACAGAAACCTTTGACGCCGCCGTTCTGCCCCCGCAACCGCGCAATTATACGGACGAATACGGCTTTGACGCGCAACTTTTGGTTTCGTTTTCCGTTATGCTGTTGGTGATTTTGAATGTTTCGTTTTTGTACCAATACATTCTGATGAAAAGGAAAAATAAATTTGCGATTTTCAGCATTTGCGGGTGTAAACGCAGCAGAGCATTTTTCATTTTGCTTGCGGAAATTCTTTGTTATTTCCTTTTTCATTTGGGGATAACCGCGTCGATTTGGTTCGGATTTTTAAAAAATCTGCTGATTCGGGAAGAGACCGCCGAAGCGGGCTTTACGGAATTGGGTATTGTCGAATTGCTGATTCCGGCGGCGGTATATCTGGCAGGGGTGTTGTGCATTTTTGTGCCGAAACTTATAAAATATGCGCGGCAGACCACCGTTCGGCTGTTGTATTCCGAAAAAGAATAACGGAGGTGCCGTTTTGAAATATATAAAACTCGGTTATTTGATGTTTATAAAAAATTTCCGCTTGAATTTTGTTGTGATTTTTCAAATTGTCGCTTTGGTGCTGGTCGGCATCAATCTGGTTTCACTTCTGTCTATCGGCAGGCAAGCCGCCGAAACCCTTCGCCCCCTCACGGAGCGTCGATTTGTTTATTATATGCCTCCGAATGATTTTCTGAACCGAATGCTTTTTACATTCGAGGACGCACAGGAGACAAATACCGACACAGCGACGGAGGAATTGCCTTTAACCGATGTGGAATTTAAAACCCGCATCTTTTTGACCGACGCCGTTATAAACAACGACCCTTTGCAAGTTACAAATATTTATGCGTATAACAAATCTCTGCTGGACGCGTTGCCGCTTCCGCTGAAAAACGGCGAATGGTTCGGGGAAAGCACAAAAAACGGCGATGTGATAGACGCCGTTGCCAATGTCAACAGTCAGTTTAAAACCGGTGACACTGTGCGGCTGACTGTTGAAACACCCGAGGATAAAAAAATGACCTTCACGGTCAGAATTATCGGCACATTGAAAAATCCCCCTTATATACCGAACGCACAGCATATCGGGCAGGAACTTTTTTCACTCTCTTTGGCGGATGACACCAATGCCAGTAAAACAGGTATGCCGTCCGTTCTGCTGAACGCGCAGGATATTGCGGGAATCGAGCACATTTTTTTAAATGCGCCGGAAAATGAGTTTATTGTGTTTGAGGATTCCATTACGCCTGAGGCTTACAGCCGAAACATAAACACGCTTTCCGCCAAGGGCTTGGTTGCAACCGGCGAAAGCATCGCCGCAAACGACGCAGAATGGGTGCGCACACTGTTGCGCGAAAATCTGCCAATGGTTCTTTTTTTGCTGATTATTTCCCTCACCGGGCTTATCAGCATTTCGGCGATAAATATGACGGCGTATATGAAAACATTTTCCATCTATTTTATTTGCGGCAGCACCAAAAAGGAATGTTATAAAATCATCGCTTCTTACTTATGTATGATGTTTTTATGGGCGTTTGTGCTTTCGATTCTGCTCGCGCTGATTTGCACAAAAGTACATATTCCCATCTTCACCTTGATTGATTTTTCCGCCCTGAGTTGTCTTTGGCTCGGTGGTGTTTTTGCAGTATATCTGCTGATTTCTCTGCTGGTTCCGGCGGTTGTGCTGAAACGGCTTACTCTGAAAGAAATGCTCAGTAAAATACAATAAGAATAGAAACCTGTAATGTAAAAAATACAACGAAAGGAACGATACCGTACACAGAAAGCCGTTTTTCTGCGGCTTCTGTGCGATTTTTGTATCGTATAGCGATTCATATGAAACAAAAAAAGAAATTCAAAGCGGCAGCGCTGCTTACACTTTGGCTTTTGCTTATGTGCCTTTCCTTTTTCGGAATTTCACCGCTCGCAAAACAAATACAGCAAAACAAACAGGTGAAAAATGCCATTACCCGAACCAACGCGGTTTTAGTGGGCAAACTTCGTTGCGTGCAACTGCCGAACGAAGATGCCGCGCGTGCGTTAAAAGACCGCCTTTCCGAGTTTGAAGGGTTTTTGGGGCTTTACAAATTCCCCGACCGCAACTTGATTAGCACGATTTATTACGGTGAAAATTTTTCGGAATACATTTACAACAACGGGTCGGTCGACGGCAGAATCGGCTTTTTCCCCTACACCTACAATGAAGGGCTTGACAAACTCGGACTGTTAAAACTCTCGGCGGGCGAAATGTTTGCATTTAGACCGTATGCAGTCGGCGAAGAAGTGCCGATTGTTGTCACCGAAAACGAATATTTCAAATTGGGCGACAAAGTACGGCTGGAACTGAACACCTCGAACAGCAACATCAAGGATTTTCCGGATGCCGAACCGCTTTTTGCAGACGCCGTGATTTGCGGCATCGCCGAAAAGAATGTGTATCTGCCCGCAACCGATCAAAATGCAGTCAGCGATTTGCAATATTTTACACAAACCAACGAGAAGGTTCAAGTATTCTTGCCCGACCTCTCAGCGTATACAAACGCGTTCGACTACCAGCCGGCCTGTGAACGCGGCGAATGGACACCTTATTATGTCTTGTTTGAAAGCAGTCTGCCCGAAAACATTGACACGCTTTTCAGTGAATACGGTTGTCCGGATACATACAAATCGACCCATACCCTCGGGTGGGAAGTCGAGCGTGAAGTGTTTGATTTTGATGCGTTGCATATGCCGGTTGCCATCGGCTGCATATGCGCCGCCGATTTCATCGCAACAGTTTTCATTTTTAAAGAAATTTTGATGCTGTATTATAAAAAAAGAGATGGGATTTATGATTGAAATCACGAATGTAACCAAAACCTATAACAAAAATAAAAGCCACGCCTGTACTGCCTTAAAGAATGTATCCCTGACGATTGAAGACAACGAATTTGTTGTCATTTTGGGCAAATCCGGTGCGGGCAAATCTACCCTAATGCATTTAATTGGTTGTATCGACCGTTTTGAAAGCGGTTCTTTGGTAATTGACGGCACAGATGTCAGCCGCGCAAAAGACACCGAACTTGCCACGATCCGCAACAGAGATATCGGCATCATTTTGCAGGATTTTGCGCTGATTCCCGATTATTCGGTTTACGAAAATGTGGAGATTCCGCTGATTTTTTCCGGCATAAAAGCAAAGAAGCGGAAAGAATTTTGCAACGAAGCCCTAAAATCGGTTGGGTTGGCAGAATTGAAAGATAAACTTTCCAACGAACTTTCAGGCGGTCAAAAACAGCGTGTCGCCATTGCACGCGCCATTGTGAACAATCCGAAATATATTTTGGCAGATGAACCGACCGGCGCTTTAGACACAAAAAATTCCGCAGATATTTTGGACATTTTTGAAACCCTGCACCGAAACGGAAAAACCGTTATTATCATCACACACGATGAAACCGTAGCATCCAGAAGCAAACGCATCATTACCATTTCAGACGGTCAAATCGCGGCGCAACAGCCCTGAACATCCTACCCTGAAATCTCCCCTTAAGGGGAGGTTTTTTGCATCGGCGTAATTTCCGAAAAAGCTGCAAAAATACGCAGACAAACCGCAGGGTATCATCGTCTTTCTCTATGAATAAGCGCAGAATCGGTGTGTTGTCAAAGGAAACACTTTACAACCCCCCAATATTTTAGTATACTATTAAGGTATTTTTAAAAGTGGGGGAATTTCCGCCGCAAATCAGGAGGAGTTTTATGACAACCGCGCAAATTTGTATCATCATCGCCATTGTTTTGTATTTGACGGCAATGGTGGGGATTGGGGCTTGGTACTCCAAAAAGAACAAAAACACCGACGACTTTTACCTCGGGGGCAGAAAGTTAGGCCCGCTTGTTACCGCAATGAGCGCCGAGGCGTCGGATATGAGCTCGTACCTTTTAATGGGGCTTCCGGGGCTTGCCGTTGTGTATGGCATTGCAGAAGCTTCGTGGACGGCGGTCGGGCTTGCCATCGGCACCTATATAAACTGGCTGTTGGTGGCAAAACGCATTCGTTTGTATTCGCATAAAATCAACGCCGTGACCATTCCGGAGTTTTTCGCAAAGCGCTTTCACGACAACGCCAAGGTGTTGAGCCTGATTGCGGCGCTGATTATCATTATTTTCTTTGTGCCGTATACCGCTTCGGGCTTTTCCGCCTGCGGCAAGCTGTTCTCCTCGCTGTTCGGCGTGGATTACCAAATCGCCATGATTGTCAGCGCCGTGGTCATTGTGCTTTACACCACGCTCGGCGGCTTTTCCGCCGCGTCGACGACCGACCTTATCCAATCCATTGTGATGACGGTGGCGCTGTTCGTGGTGGTCGGCTTCGGCGTTTCACAGGCGGGCGGCGTGCACGCGGTGATTGAAAACGCTTCGCAACTGCCGGCGTATTTCAGCCTGACCTCCACCGGCGACGGTGCAGGCGGCACAACGCCCTACGGCGGCTTAACCATTGTTTCCACGCTTGCGTGGGGGTTGGGGTATTTCGGTATGCCCCACATTCTGCTTCGCTTTATGGCGATTGAGGATTCGAAGAAACTCAAAACCTCGCGCAGAATCGCCTCGGTTTGGGTGGTTATCTCTATGGCGGTCGCCATTTTCATCGGCACGGTCGGCGTCGGTATGATCGGCGCAGGCGTGTTAGACGGCGGCTTCGACGGCGAGCGCATCATTATTGAAATTTCCAAGCTGTTAAGTACATACGGCATTATCCCCGCGCTCGTTGCAGGCGTAATCCTGTCGGGTATTTTGGCGGCGACGATGTCCACCGCCGACTCACAACTTTTGGCGGCATCTTCTTCCGCCTCGCAGGATATTTTCATCTCGTTCTTCAAAGTCAAACTGTCGCAGAAAAAAGCAATGCTGATTGCGCGCGCGTCCGTCGTTCTCAT
>JBJEPV010000017.1:0-3239 GCA_051881415.1 Candidatus Fimenecus sp. | reverse complement strand
AAAGAACCGCTGTAAATCTGCAAGGTGTTAAAGAACCCGAATACCAGCGTACCGAGAATGGCGGCAAGCGTATTCCAATTCGCAAAAATAACCAAAGCAACAGCAATCCAACCGTAACCGTTAATCCAGCAATTACTGCCCTCAAAACTACCGCCGAGGTTTAAGCCCATATAATAGCCGCCGATGCCCATAATACCTGAGCCGAGAATAATGTGGACATATTTATAAAGCGTAATATTGATACCCAATGAGTCCGCCGCGGCGGGGTTTTCCCCGATGGCACGCAGACGAAGGCCTGCTTTGGTTTTTTTGAGATAAAACCAAACCGCTATGGCAATGAAAATGCCGAGATACACAAGGATATTGTGGGAAAACAGCGCTTTGCCGAGTACGGGAATCTTGGACAGCAACGGGATTTCAATCGGATTTTTAAAGCCGTTGTTTATGTTCTCATACTGCGTCATCACGGGCCACGAGGCGCTCAACCCCTTACCGATAAAGAAGAACAAACCGACGCCGAAGGTAGTCATTGTAAGACCTGTAACATTTTGGTTTGCCTGCATAGTGACCGTAAGCACGGCGAAAATGATACCGAACAGCCCCGCGCAAACGAACGAAGCCAAAATACCGACCGTCAACGAATTGGCGGAACAGCCGATAAGGTAGCCGAAAATCGCACCGACCGCCATAATACCCTCCACACCGAGGTTGAGGCTACCGGATTTTTCAATGATAATTTCACCGACCGTACCGTACAGAAGCGGGATATTATAAATCACGATATTAAACAGAAACAGGGTAAAAACATCTAAGGAATTCATTCTGCCGCACCTCCCTGTTTCTTCGCATTTTTGCGGAATACCAATTTAAAGCGAATAAAGAAATCCGCCGCCAGCACAAAAAACAAAATGATGCCTTGCAGCAAATCCGCAAAATTGGAGTCAATAATCGGGAACTGCGTGCTTGCCGCTTGCACACCGTACTGCATAATGCTGATAAGCAACGCCACGCCGAAAATGGCAAAAGTATTGAGCTTTGCAAGCCACGCTACGATAATGCCCGTCCAACCGACATTGTTGGTCACGGAGGTAGACAAAACCTTTGCACCCGATACATAAAACCCGCCTGCCAAGCCAATCAGCGCCGCCGACAGGAACATCGTGCGGACAATGATTTTCGGCACATTCATTCCCGCATAGCGCGCAGTGTTGGCACTGTCGCCGACTACGGAAATTTCATAGCCTTGCTTTGTCTTTTTCAGATAAAAATACACGCCGACACAAATAAGAATAGCAAAAACAAAGGAGATATTCAGCGAGAATTTCCCAATGGGAATCGTCGGCATAAACGCCGCTTCCGGAAATTTTTGAAACACCGGGCGTACAGACTCATCACTTAAATAGAAATTCCACGGCGCTTGCGTTTCACCGAAAAAGCGAAGTAAATAGAGCGCAATATAGTTGAGCATTAAGGTTAACAGCGTTTCATTGGTGCGAAAGCGTACATTCAACAAAGCAACAATACCGCCGTACAAGCCTGCACAAAGCATAGACGCCAAAAACATCAACACCAACAGCGGAAATGACGACATGGAATTGCCGCATTTCAGCGCAACCGTTGCCGCGGCAAGTGCGCCGATAATAAACTGCCCTTCACCGCCGATATTCCAAAAGCGCATTTTAAAGGACAGGGAAAGCGCAAGAGAAGTTATCAAAAGCGGCACAAAGATTGTCAAAAGACCTTCCACGCTTTTATAAGCAAAGCGACTGCCAAGCATACCGATGGTGAACATATCTTTATACAGCACCAAAGGATTTACCCCGATGGCAAATAACAGAACGCCGCCGACAGTAAGCGCCAATAAAATGGCAAGCAAATAAAAAGCAACCTTCAAAAGCGGATGAATACGGTCGCGTTTCACGATGCGTACCAACGGTTCCCGTTTCTTGCTCACTGCACTTCCCCCTCTTTAATGCTGGAATCTTTGGCGATACCCGCCACTTTGTCGTTGACAACAGACAAGTTCAAGGCCCCTGTCATCATCAATCCCAATTCTTCCTTTGACGTTTTGCTTGCGTGCACAACGCCCATAACTTTCCCGTGGCAAAGCACCATAATTTTGTCGCACAGCGCCATCAGCACATCCAAATCTTCACCGACGAACAAAACGCCGACGCCTTTTTGCTTTAAGTCGTCTAAAATATTGTAAATCGTGTAAGAAGAGTTAATATCCAAGCCACGCACGGGGTACGCGGTTATAAGCACATTCGGATTGGATTTTATTTCGCGGCCGAGCAGGATTTTTTGCACATTCCCGCCGGAAAGGCGTCGCACCGGTATTTCCGTAGAGGGGGTCACAACCTCTAATTCGTCTATCACCTCTTGTGCCTCTTTGCGCGCCGTTTTGCGGTCCACAAGCGGATTCCAATGATTTTGATTGTATTTTTTCAAAATCATATTGTCTGTAATAGACAAAGACGGTGCAAGCCCCATACCGAGACGGTCCTCGGGAATAAAGCTCATGGTCACACCTTTTTCAAGGATTTTCTGCGGAGATAAGCCGACAATGCTTTCGCCCTCGTGTATTATCATACCGCTTTCGATTTTTCGCAAGCCTGCCATCGCTTCGCAAAGCTCTTTTTGCCCGCAACCCGCAATGCCCGCAACGCCGAGCATTTCACCGCCGCGCACATAGAAATTCACATGGTCAATCGCAACAGCGCCCTCATCGTTTTTAATGGTCAAATCACGAATTTCCAAAAGCGGTTGCTTTTTCTCCACCTTTGTGCGGTGAATATTCAAATCAGCTTTTTTGCCCATCATCAACTCGGTAAGTTCGATTTGATTGGTTTCGGCGGTATTCACCGTATCGATGTATTCGCCTTTTCTGAGGATTGCGACGCGGTCACTGATTTCCATAACCTCATTGAGCTTATGGCTGATGATGATAATGGAATGTCCCTGCGCTTTCATTTCACGCAAAATATGGAAAAGTTTTTCAATTTCCTGCACGGTCAACACGGCAGTCGGCTCGTCCAAAATAATGGTCTTCGCGCCGTAGTACAATACCTTAATAATTTCCAAAGTCTGTTTTTCGCTGACAGACATATTTTTTACAAGTTTTCTTGCATCTATTTGAAAGCCGAATTGCTCGGCGGTTTTTTCAATTTCAGTAAAGCGTTCTTTTTGTAAAAAAACTTCCGACAGTTTCGCTTTCGCAGAACTGCCGTCACGCTCTT
>JBJEPV010000016.1:0-3251 GCA_051881415.1 Candidatus Fimenecus sp. | reverse complement strand
CCGTAGGGAACAACCTTAGTGTTGTTCCGCAAAATAACATCAAAATTCACGGGCGTGCGTGGAAACCCGCCCCTACAAACGGGCGCGCAATGCACGCCCCTACGCCCCCCTATTGTATTTTTTGCGTAGGGAACGCCATTGCCCGTTCCGTTAATTACCCCTACAAACCCCAATTTGTCATTCTGAGCGTAGCGAAGAATCTCGAACAGCACATG
This sequence comes from Candidatus Fimenecus sp., assembly GCA_051881415.1. Taxonomy (GTDB): domain Bacteria; phylum Bacillota; class Clostridia; order Oscillospirales; family Acutalibacteraceae; genus Fimenecus. The sequence continues at coordinate 3,036 of JBJEPV010000016.1, read as the reverse complement.
GAATACAGGCAACGAAATGCTTTGCCGAACGGTTTAAAAGGAAAAAGACGCGCGCAATCCGTTTGCGCTGACTGCAACAGGGTACCGATAAAACGCCGAAACACAAAAAATCGTCCGAATGAAAAAAACTCTTGCAATCTGTGCGGAACTCATATATAATATAGGGGCTGTCGGTACAACCGTTTCAAAACGGCAAACAAAAACTTCATATGCTACTGTGGCTCAGTTGGTAGAGCAGCTGATTCGTAATCAGCAGGTCGGCGGTTCGAGTCCGCCCAGTAGCTCCAAACGCGGTTCGGTATCTTGCCGAGCCGCGTTTTTTGTGGTATGCTTACTGTGAAACGAAATATAAGTCGTATCGGGGAATTCTAATGACACAATATCCTGCCCTGCCAAAAAGCATTGCGAAAAAAATCAACGGAAAAAACTTGACTTTCGATACCCTCGGCGAATCCGACTCAAGTGTGTATCTTTTGGATAATGCCGTATTAAAAATTGAAAAGACAGGCGACAATGCGAACCGTGAGGCGGAGGCTTTGCAGTGGCTCTGTGGCAAACTGCCTGTGCCGCAGGTGCTTGCCTTCACGCAAGAAAACGGGTTCAATTATTTGTTAATGTCGAAAATGCACGGCACAATGGCTTGTGATGTACTCACCGACGATACCATTGACATGGCAGTTACCGCCCTTGCGGACGGTTTAAAACAGTTGTGGTATGTGGATATTTCCGATTGTCCGTTGGACAGCCGTTTAACCAAAAGACTGCAACAGGCAAAATACAATATCGAAAACGGATTTGTTGATACAGATGACTTTGAGCCGGATACCCTCGGCGAAAACGGTTTTGCAGATTTAAACGCTTTATACAATTCTTTGAAAACACATCAGCCAGCGGAGGACTTGGTTTTCACCCACGGCGATTATTGTCTGCCGAATGTATTTACGGAAAACGGTAAAACCGTCGGGTTCATTGATTTGGGTAAGGCGGGCGTTGCGGACCGCTGGCAGGACATTGCCCTTTGCGTGCGTTCTTTGCAATACAATTTGTGTGACTTGTGCGGTAAACCGTACGATGTGTTTTTGGAAGCGAAAAATACGTTTTACAGTCTGTTGAATATTGAAGAAGACGACGAAAAACTTCGGTATTATATTCTGCTGGATGAATTGTTTTAATTTGTTTTCCGTAAAAAGGGGACTGTCCCCTTTTTACCAATTTCAATTGAAAATTTAGGAGGAAGTATATGACATCCTTACACGAAATAATAAAATCCATTTGGGCAGAGATTGAAACCGATTATAGAAACAACTTTATTCTAAATGAGGACACCCTAAAAAATGCATTTTATTTTCATTTGCGCACGGCTTTGGCGCAAAGCGAGGAATATGCAGATTTTCGCATTTTTACGGAGTGTACTAATTTTGGCTTTTCCGACAATAATAAGAGACCGGATATGATTATCGCGCATGTAGATACTTCAGAATCAAACGGGAAAGAGATTAATATTCAAGATATTGTTGCAGTTATCGAGTTTAAGTACAAAAGCGAACAGTGCACCAATGTATGCGAAGAAGTAATGCGTGATTTCGACAAAATGCGAAAATATCACAGGGAAAACCGCAAACTTTCTCCCGACAGCCACTTCTATATAGCGGCAATCACACTCGGAGACTTTACAGAGGACACATGGTTTTATGATAAGCGCACCCTCGAAAATTGGGCGAAGGGACACTTGACGGAATTGGTTGCCTATGAACCGAGTGGCGAGTTGGAGTTCAAATCAATTGAGCATTAAGTACATAAAAAGCAGGTGAGTATTTTGGGAAAATTTCGTTGGGCGTATATCGGCAGCGGGAACATTGCCCATTCCACAGCACAGAATATTGTAAAAGGGGAGCACCGTATTGTCTCCGTTTACAGCCGCAATTTTGAAAAGGCAAAAGCATTTGCCGAAAAATACGGTGCACAGGCGTTCGCCGATTTTGAAACCGCCGTAAACCGTGACGATGTGGACGGAGTTTATATCGCCACGCCCCACACATCTCATGTGGATTATGCCGTCCGTGCAATGAAACTCTCTAAACCCGTGCTTTGTGAAAAGCCCGTGGGAGTCTGCCTTAATGATGTAAAAACACTTGTGGAAACAGCGCAAAGCACAAATACATATTTTTGCGAGGCAATGTGGACTTGGTTTTCCGATGTGGCGCTGACGGTGAAAGACTGGGTGCAAAGCGGTGAAATAGGCGAAATAAAAGATGTGGTTATTCATTACGCATTTCCCGGTATTTTAATGCCGAAAAATTCCAGAGTATTAACACCTGAAACAGCAGGCGGTGCACTTTTGGATATCGGCATTTACCCCATAACCTATTGCTATAATCTGTTCGGTGATCCAAAAGACATAAAATGCACGGGAAAAATCAAAAACGGCATTGATATAGGAGAAACCGTAACACTTTTCTATGACGGCTTTAAATGCACCCTGAAAATGTCACTTTGCTCCTTGCGGGAGGACTGCAAAATCGTAGGCAGTAAGGGCAAAATTATGCTCCCAGTATTTTTCCATATGGCATCCAAAGCAATTTTGAAAAACAAAAATGGCAAACAGATTTTCAACGGCAAAACAGACTATTTGACAGAATTTACCCGTGTTGCCGATGAAATACGGCAGGGGAAAACACAGTCTGATTTCATACCATTTGATGCTACAATCTCTTGTATGAAAATAATGGACGACTGCCGCAAGCAAATGGGCCTTCGTTATCCCTTTGAATAAGAAAAACGGGCGGATGAACGCATCCGCCCTGTTTTTTATTTTTTGATTTGCAAAATGCCTGCAACCGTGTTTTGCGCATGTAACTCGCAAAAATTGGGGATTGTGGGGGCGAACACATTACATTTCGTGCGTAGGGGTCGGCGTCCTCGACGACCCGTATTCCCTCCCTCTTTGAGGGAGGTGGCTTTTGCCGTAGGCAAAAGATGGTGGGAGAGAAACGGAAAAAATCTCTCCCCCAGTCAAATGCGTTGCATTTGACAGCC
>JBJEPV010000015.1:0-17241 GCA_051881415.1 Candidatus Fimenecus sp. | reverse complement strand
GTAACGGTTTAGAGGATTACATCTTACATTATTTTGTTCTCCATAAGATAATACCTGTGGAGGTGGTCTTTATGACTGAAAATACACAATACAAGACGCTTGTAAACAATTGGTTAAATCAAAAGAAACCGATGATTACGCCGTCAACACATGCAAACTTCGTTCTGATTTCGGAAAATCATTTAATTCCGTATTTCGGACGAAGGAAAATCGGAAGCATTACAGAAAGGGATGTTCAGACCTTCATTGGGTATTTATACAATGAAGGTCGAATGGATAAGACCGGTGGACTCACGGTAAAATCTATTCGTGATATCGTTCTTGTCTTGCGGCTTTCACTCCATTACGCTTACAAAGAAAGAGCAATACCATTGCTGAATTGGGATTTAATCGAATACCCAAAAGAAACCAACTTCAAAAAAGTTGTTTCTTTATCTCGTGAGCAAGAGCAGGCTTTAATTCAATGTATCTATATGGACTTGAATAGAAAAACAGCCGGAATTCTAATAGCGCTCTTTACCGGCGTGCGAATCGGAGAACTGTGCGGTATCCAAATGTGTGATATTTCACCAATGGCGAAAACTATCACCATCAACAAAACGGTTCAGCGAATTTATGATAAAAAGAAAGGAACTACATATCTTCATATCGGCCCACCTAAAACGAAAACTTCAGCACGTACAATTCCGGTACCGTCATTGCTGATGAACATCATCAATAAGTTTTATACGGATAACCCAAATCATTATTTCTTAACGGGGAAAACAAAACCGACAGAGCCGAGAACTTATCGACAGTTTTTTACTCGCTTTCTGAAACGAAATGGGTTACCAAAGGTTAAGTTTCATGAGATACGACACACCTTTGCAGTGCGCGCTATAGAGATACCTGAGTTCGATATTAAATCACTTTCGGAAATTCTCGGTCATAAAAATGTATCGTTTACACTGAATGTTTACGGCAGTGCAAATACGCAGCAGAAAACAAAATGTATGAACCTGTTAAATGATTTGTTGTAGATGATTAAAGCAGGCTTTAGGATACCGCCGTATGTGTTCATAACTTCTTGCATCATTAAGCCCTCTTGGTGTTATTACATCAAGAGGGTACTTCTTTCGACTAACAATTTTTATAGAATTGGTCACTTTTTTATTGCTTTTCTCCGTCTTTGCGGTATAATAATATTAGGCCACAATGTGATAATCGGAGGCGGATTTTTTGAAAGAAAAGAACAATCGAAAATATGCCATATACTCGCGCAAATCCAAGTTTACGGGCAAGGGCGAAAGCATAGAAAACCAAGTGGAACTCTGCCGTCAATACATACAACTCCACGAGCCGAATGTGTCGGAACAGGATATTCTCATTTTTGAGGACGAGGGATTTTCGGGCGGGAACACAAACCGCCCGCAATTTCAAAAAATGATGAAAGCCGTTCGCCAAAATCAAATCAAAGCCGTTGTCTGCTACAAATTAGACCGAATCAGCCGTAATGTCGGTGACTTTGCAAAATTGAAAGATGAATTTGATGATTACGGCGTCAGTTTTATTTCGATTCGGGATAATTTTGACACAACCACGCCGAGCGGACGCGCTATGATGATGATGGTCTCTGTTTTTGCGCAATTAGAGCGTGAAAATACAGCCGAGCGTATTCGGGATAATATGCACGAACTCGCCAAAAGCGGCCGTTGGCTTGGGGGCATTACGCCGACAGGGTATACGAGCGCCCAAACGGTTGGCAGTGTTACTGTGGACGGTAAGGAGCGCAAGGCGTATAAATTGGAAATCGTAAAATCCGAAGCAGAAACGGTGAAACTGATTTTCAGTAAGTTTTTGGAAACCAATTCGCTGACGCAGACGGATACCTATTGCTTGCAAAATCAGATTACCAGCAAAAACGGCAAGGCGTATACCCGTTTTTCTTTGCGCTCGATTTTGCAAAATCCGGTGTATATGATAGCCGATAAGGACGCATATCTCTATTTTCAAGACTTGGGTGTCGAAATTTATGCAAGTGAAGCCGATTTTGACGGCAAGCACGGCATTATGGCATACAATAAAACCATTCAAAAAAGCGGGAAAACCAATAAAGCACGCAATTTTGACGAGTGGATTGTGGCGGTCGGGAAGCACAAGGGGCTTATCAGCGGCAAGGATTGGGTGAAAACGCAGAAAATGCTGGAACAAAATCGCTCGAAATCGTATCACAAACCGAAAAGCAATGTTGCACTGCTGTCGGGCTTGTTGTATTGCGGAAATTGCGGCAGTTTTATGCGCCCGAAGCTGACCAAAAGAGAAAACGCCGCCGGGGAGAAAATCTATACCTATCTCTGCGAGGGGAAGGAGCGCAGCCGCGGGAAACGCTGTCAAAGCAAGAATGTGAACGGCAATGTGTTGGATAAGATGATTTGCGAACAGATAAAACTGCTTGCCGAGGACGATTCCGATTTTATGCGCGGACTCAAATCCTTAAAACAAAAAATAGAAGGCAGCCGCGAGGACTACGACTGCCAACTTGATGCTTTCAAGAAAGAACTGCGCGAAAGCCAAGAGAAAATCGACGATTTGGTTTCTTCACTTGCGAAAACAAAGGATACGCCTGCATTTGCGTATATCACCGCGCAAATCAATTCGTTGCATGAGAAAACCGTAAAATTACAGGAACGCATCGGCGATTTGGAAAGCCTGCTCAATAACCATTACTATGCCGACGATGCGGCGCAGGGGATTCAAGACTTGATAAAATCCTTCGCCGCGTCATTTGACACGATGTCCGTGGAGCAAAAACGAATGGCGTTACGCTCGTTTATTCGGAAAATTGTATGGGATGGGGAAAATGTTCATGTTTTCTTGTTCGGCGATACGCAATCCGAAATTGACTTTGACAGTCTATGCCGAGAAGCCGACAAAACCAGCGAAAAAGAACAGGGGAGTGGCGATATAGAGCCACAGCGAGAGGATAGAAAATGAAATTTTAATGTATTTTCGCAATCAAAAGAAAACCGCGCAGGATGTGTCCATGAACGAGCCGATAGATACCGACAGCGAGGGAAACCCGCTGACGCTTTCGGACATCATTTACACAGAAGACACCATAGCAGACGATTTGGACACAAAAATTAAAATTGAACGCTTGCGAAAATATATTCACGAAATGCCCGCCGCGCGGGAAAAGGAAATCATTGTGCGGCGGTACGGTTTGGACGGCAATTTTCCCGAAACCCAACGCGAAATCGCCGAAAGATTGCACATTTCCCGTTCCTATGTTTCGCGGATTGAAAAACGGGTGTTGCAGGAACTGCGAAAGAAGTTTGAGGAATAATTGCATAGCATAAAGTAAAAGGGCTGTTTATACAGCCCTTGTCGCTTCCGACTCCTGTCTTTTGCTATTCATCTTTTGTCGACATAGAAGAACCGTCCATTTGTGTTCCCTTGTGTTGAAAAAGACAAAAGTCAGTGGAGTACAGTGGGGAAAATTTGCATCCGTAATTCTGTCCAATGTTCCGCTTCAGTAATATACAAATTATTTTATGAGTGTAATGCACCGTTTATTTGAGAGGGGATTTCTATGAAAATGGGAAAAGCGTATCGTATATTCACGATTGTTTTTTGTGGTGGATATCTTCTATATACTTTATTTTTAATGCTTAGCAGAGCGCTTTCCATATTCAGCAACACGGCAGAAACGATTTATATGTCTTTGGTAGCTCCCTTAACAACTGACGAAGCGATTGCGCGGTATCTGCTGAGCGGTGTTACGCTTTTCCCTGTTGCTGTTTCTGTGATATATTTCCTGTGTATCGGGGAACTTCGTGAAGCTATATCAAAAGCGGAACTGCTATTGTTCTTGATTCCCGCCGCACTTGCCTTGATGTCGATTATATTGCCGATATTTCTTCCACCGCTGTTACTCCTCACGCCGATTTTGTATTTTTGTTTGGTCTATCGCCATGTTGCAGAATTAAAAGCAAAAAGCCATACGAATGCGTAGAAGACAGGGGACGCTAAATCCCGAAATGCGTGAAAATAGGGGATTTACGAATCTGCCCGCGGACGAAAAAACAGTCCACCGGACTGTTTTTTTGCGCACTGCGGTGCGCCGTCCTGTTCGATTCCGCAGCACTGACAATCCAAAATAAAAATCCCCGTCGGGAGACGACGGGGATTTTTATTTTGGAGCGGGTGATGGGAATCGAACCCACACAGCCAGCTTGGAAGGCTGGAATTCTAGCCATTGAACTACACCCGCATATAACGCTGATAATTTTAACAAAAATATACCCTTCTGTCAATACAAAGCGACGAAAAATTGTGTGAAATTATACATTTCCAACAGAATTTACAACGGTATGCGGGGCGCGTCAAAGAAGCAGTGTTAAAAGCACTTGCAACACAACGCATATTGTTGTAAGATTATGCTATACAAGTTATACGAACCTAGGAGGGACGGATATGAATGATAAAAAAAGAATGAACGCATATACGGGTTTGTGGGGGGTAATCGCTGTTGCTTACGGGTTGTGGATGTCCGTGTTTATGCGTTGGGACCAATATCCTTATATCATACCGACAGATGCTGATATGGCACTGCCGTCCGAGGCGTTTATTGAAAAATTCGACGGTATGCTTTACGGACCGATGTATCCGAATGCGGTGGTTTTTTGGATTTGGGTTATCGGTTCAACGGCTTTGTTGTTCCTGTATGCATTTTTTATCCGAAAAATCCTTTTTGCCGAAAAGTTAAGAAAGGCAACAACCGTTTTCTGTGCGGTAAACCTTCTTGCAGGATGCGCATTCATTACCTGGTACGGTTTTTTAAGTTTTCCTGCACAGTTCGGGAACATTTTAACCGATGTTACTGCGAGTATGCTGGGACTTCGCTATCCGTGGTATTTTAAGATATGGGGTGTGCTTGCGTCTTTGTCCATTTTTACAAATACACTGTATATGTACCGAAAAAACAACTACCGCGGCAAAGCGGGCGTTGTTGTAACTTCACTCGGCTGTGCGGCAATTTTTGTGACCGTCAATGTGCCTTCGGCGGGGCTTGATTTGGTGATGACTGCACGGTGTTTAGGCCATTGGGCAACCGCTTTGATTTTTGCATTTTTAGGTGCCGCAGGTGTCGTGATTTTCCTGTTCCATAAATGCAGAGAAAGGGATAAAAAGTATATTGTAGCAACTGCCGTTTTTGTCAGCGTTCTTGCACTTATGCTTGTTCTTTTAGTCACAGTGGGCAAGAGCGCATTTATTGAAAACTTGCCGATGTGGGTAGCCTATGCGCTTTTGTTTATCGTGAACTTTACCTCCTTTTTCGATAAAAAGCAAGAGGCTGATATGATTTCAACCACAACAGAGGGTGAAACAGTTATGACAAAATAACAGCGGAATTTTATACTGCTGTTTCAGAATGTATGATGAAAGTGCGCGGGGCGAGTGAGCACCCGCGCATTTTCATTATTATGGGATAAAAGTTTATATTGACCAGTATATTTTTCTTGACAAATTAGAAAGAAAGGTATATATTTAAAACACAGGTTTTAAAACATATGTTTTAGATTAAAAGGAGGTTATATTTTGCCGCCGAAACAAAAATTTACGAAAGAAGAAATTATTTCAGCCGCTTTAACCCTTGTGCGTAAACAGGGCGCGGAGGCTTTGACTGCCCGTTCTTTGGGCGACGCGCTTCAAAGCTCCGCTCGACCGATTTTCACCGTATTTGAAAATATGGCGCAAGTTCGTGATGAGGTTGAAAAAGCCGCATATGAAATTTACAATCAATATATCCGCGAGGGGCTCAAAGAAAAACAGCCCTTTAAAGGCACAGGCAAGGCGTATGTTCGTATGGCGCGTGAAGAACCGAATTTGTTCCGATTGCTCTTTATGACCGGCACGCCGCAAGCGCCTAATGTGGACGATTTAATGCAGTATGTGGATAAAATCAGCACAACCGTGACCGACGCGGCAAAGGAAAGCTTTGAAATCGACCGTGAAACGGCGAAGAAACTGCACCACCATTTGTGGATTTACAGCCACGGTATCGCCGTTTTGCAGGCAACGGGAGTATGCAATTTTACCGACGAAGAAACAGACGCAATGCTCACCGAGGTGGGATTAAGTCTTATAAAACATATGAAGGAGTGAGCGTTTTGCATATCATAGAAGTTGAAAATTTACAAAAATCTTTCGGTCAGGTGCGAGCCGTGGACGGTATTTCCTTTTCCGTGGAAAAAGGCAGTTTTTTTGCGTTTTTGGGATTAAACGGCGCAGGCAAAAGCACTACCATTTCCATTATGACCTCTACACTTGCCCGTGACAGTGGCAAGGTGACAATAGACGGAATGGATATTGACCGTGACAGCGCAAAAATCAAAAGCGAAATCGGCATTGTGTTTCAGGACTCGGTGCTGGACAGCGTTTTAAGCGGCAGAGATAACCTGAAAACCCGCGCGGGGCTTTACGGCATTTACGGTAAGGACTGTGACGAGCGCATAAAGAGTTTGAGCGATTTACTGGATTTGCACGAGTTTATAAAACGCCCTGTGGGCAAGCTTTCGGGCGGTCAGCGCAGGCGGCTTGATGTTGCCCGCGCCCTTATAAACGACCCGAAAATCCTCATATTAGACGAGCCCACAACGGGGCTTGACCCACGCTCCCGCAAAACGGTTTGGGAGGTTATTGACCGCTACCGCCGTGAAAAGGGGCTGACCGTTTTCCTCACCACACACTATATGGAGGAGGCGGCAGAGGCAGACTATGTGGTGATTCTTGACAGCGGCAAAATCGCCGCCGAGGGTACGCCAAACGATTTGAAAAACCGCTATACAGGGGACTTTATCCGTTTGTATAACGGCGACAAAGAAGCTTTTTCCGAAAAAGGAATTGCGTTTTCTGAGGAAAACGGCTATTTGCAGATTGAAGCGGAAAATACCCGCGGGGCAAAGGAACTGATTTTGCAAAATCCCGAATTGTTTGATGATTTCGAGATTATAAAGGGCAAAATGGACGATGTATTTTTAGCGGCAACAGGCAAGCAGTTAAAGGGGGAGAACGAATGAAAACGGTACTTTTGCTGACGGGGCGGAATATCCGCATCTATTTTAAGGATAAGGTGACCTTTTTCACCTCGTTGATTACCCCTGTTATTCTGTTGATTTTATATGTAACCTTTTTACGGAGCGTCTATGTGGACTCTCTGCTTGCAGGAATGCCCGAGGGGTTTGAAATACCCGAAAAACTCATAAACGGCTTTACGGGCGGTTGGCTTGTGTCCTCAATTTTAGGCGTATCTGCCGTAACTGTGGCTTTTTGCTCCAACAATATTATGGCAATGGATAAAGTCAGTAAGCGCATCAACGATTTTTATGTAACGCCCGTGAAACGGGGACAAATGGCGGTTGCCTATTATTTTGCTAACTTTTTTACTACCTTACTTGTGTGCCTGATTGCTTTGGCGGTCTCCCTTTTGTTTTTGGGCAAAACAGGCTGGTACTTGACCTTACAGGATATACCGTATATTCTTTTAGATGTTTTGGGCTGTGTATTTTTCGGCACCTCTCTTGCGGCGTTTGTGGAGCAGTTTGTCAGCACACAGGGCGGTATCAGCGCCGTTTCCACCGCCGTTTCTTCCATGTACGGCTTTATCTGCGGGGCGTATATGCCCATCTCCCAATTTGCAGACGGTATTCAGAAATTTGTAAGCTTTGTCCCCGGTACTTACGGAACGGTGCTGTTGCGCAATCACTTTATGCACGGCGCAATCGCAGAACTTACAAAAAATTTGCCTGCCGAAATGACGGAAGAACTCCGCAAAGCCTTTGACAACACCATTTTCTTTTTCGATAATGAGGTAAGCGTTGCGGCGCAGTATGCCGTGCTGTTCGGCTCGTCCGCCGTTATATTGCTTTTATATGTGCTCACAAGCAATTTACACAAGAAAAAGAGGTAAGCGTTATCAAAATGATTTGTCCGCAGGGTTTTTGCACAGACTCTGCGGATTTTTTTATTGCCATAAACTGCATTTTGTGATACAATGCACATAATTTGATTTTGTACTTTGTTTTAGGAGATATAAATATGGAAACAGCAGAGAAAAAACAAATTGTATTAAGTGCAATTCAGCCGACGGGTACGCCCACGCTCGGCAATTATCTCGGTGCATTAAAGAATTGGAAAACGATGTCAAACGATTACGAGTGTTTTTACGCTGTGGCGGATTTGCATTCGATTACCGTGCGCCCCGAGCCCGCGCAGCTTCGCCGCCGTACATTGGAAATGTATGCGCTTTTGCTTGCCATCGGTCTTGACCCCGAAAAAAATACCGTATTTGTGCAAAGCCATGTCAATGCGCACGCACAGCTTGCGTGGATTTTAAACTGCTACACCCAATTCGGCGAAGCGGCGCGTATGACGCAGTTTAAAGATAAAAGTGAAAAACACCCTGAAAATGTCAATGTCGGCTTGTTTTCGTACCCGACGCTGATGGCGGCGGATATTTTGCTGTATCAAGCGGATTTTGTGCCCATCGGTGTGGACCAAAAACAGCATTTGGAAATCACGCGTGACATTGCCGAGCGTTTTAACGGGCTGTACGGCGATACCTTTAAACTGCCCGAGCCGTTTATCGGTAAGGCGGGCGCAAAAATTATGTCCTTGCAAGAGCCGACCAAGAAAATGAGTAAATCCGACACCAATGCAAAAGCCTTTATTTCGATGCTCGACGATGCCGACACCATCACACGCAAAATCAAGAGTGCCGTGACCGACTCCGAAGCGCGCGTCTATTACGGCGAGGGCAAAGACGGCGTGAACAACTTAATGGGCATTTACGCTTGCTGTACGGGTAAGAGTTTTGATGAAATCACCGCGGAATTTGACGGTAAGGGCTACGGCGATTTCAAAGCCGCGGTTGCCGAGGCAGTGGTCGAGGAATTGCGTCCCGTAAAATCCGAATTTGACCGTTTAATTGCAGACAAAGCGTACTTAAACACTTGTATGCAACAAGGTGCCGAGAAAGCGTCCTATTTTGCCAACAAGACCTTGCGCAAAGCGATGAAAAAGGTCGGTTTTTACCAACTGTAATTAAAGGAAGAAAAAATGTCGATTGAACGCGTGCGCGAATATTTTGCGCAATACAATATGCAAGACCGTATACAGGAATTTGCCGTTTCCAGCGCAACGGTGGAATTGGCGGCAGAAGCCTTACATACCGATGCCAAGCGGATTGCCAAAACCCTCTCCTTTATGGTGGAGGACAAGCCCGTTTTGATTGTGGCGGCGGGCGACGCCAAAATAGACAACCCGAAATTCAAAGCGCAATTTCATACCAAAGCGAAAATGCTCAGCTTTGACGAAGTCGAGCCGCTTGTCGGGCACGCGGTCGGCGGGGTGTGCCCGTTTGGCGTGCGCGACGGGGTAGAGGTCTATTTGGATATTTCCTTGAAACGCTTTGAAACCGTTTTTCCCGCCTGCGGCAGTGCCAACAGCGCGATTGAGCTATCTATTCCGGAATTGGAGCAATACTCCGGTTTTGTTTCGTGGATTGATGTTTGCAAAGCGTGGGAATAACTTTTTTACATACTGTGCAGAAGCCGTCTTTTTTCGGACGGCTTCTTTTTATAAAAATATCTTTGTAATTTTTCGTAAAATTATTGACTTTTTTGCGATTTTTCTCTATATTTGTACCATACCAATTAGGGGGAGCGTTTCGCGCTTCTCCAACTATATCTATCGGTTGGAAAGGGGCTGCATAATTGGAAAAAAACGCAGTGATTATTGATTTGAAGAACATCTCCGTCAGTTTTGACGGACAGCCGATTTTAAAGGATTTAAACCTTTATATCCGAGACGGTGAATTTATCACACTGCTCGGGCCCTCCGGCTGTGGAAAAACCACGACACTTCGCATTATCGCGGGCTTTTTGGAGCCGGACAGCGGCGAAGTGATTTTTGAAGGAAAAGTAATCAATGGTGTGCCGGCATATAAACGCCAGGTAAACACCATTTTTCAGCGTTATGCACTGTTTCCGCATTTGAATGTTTATGAAAATATCGCCTTTGGCTTAAAACAGCAAAAAAAATCCAAGCAAGAAATTCGCCGTACGGTCGAGGAGATGCTCGCGCTTGTCAACCTGAAAGGCTTTGAAAAGCGAAATATCAATTCTCTGTCCGGCGGTCAGCAACAGCGTGTTGCGATTGCGCGCGCTTTGGCAGTGAAGCCGCGTGTTTTGCTGTTAGACGAGCCTTTGGGCGCTCTGGATTTGAAACTGCGTAAGGATATGCAGGTCGAACTCAAAAACATTCAAAAGAGATTGGGCATAACCTTTATTTATGTTACGCATGACCAAGAAGAAGCCCTGTCGATGTCCGACACAATCGTCGTCATGAATGCGGGTGAAATTCAGCAAATCGGCACCCCGACGGATATTTACAATGAGCCGAAAAATGCGTTTGTGGCGGATTTTATCGGGGAAAGTAATATTGTGGACGGTATTATGCACAGCGATTTCTCCGTAGAATTTCAAGGGATAAAATTTCAATGTGTAGACAAAGGCTTTGGGAAAGACGAACCTGTCGATGTGGTTGTCCGTCCCGAGGATGTCGATATTGTTGCACCCGAAGAAGGTATGCTCAAAGGCGTTGTGACCTCGGTGACCTTTAAAGGCGTGCATTATGAAATCATTGTGGACATTGACGGCTTTAAATGGATGGTGCAGACAACGGAGTATTCCGCGGTTGGTGATAAAATCGGGATTTCCATTAAACCCGACGAAATCCAGGTTATGAAAAAGAGCGAATATTCCGGTCTTTACGGCGATTACAGCTCGTTCAGCGAGGAGTTTGACGAATTGTCCAATCCGTCGGTTGAAGCTGATGACGCGGGCGGCGAAACGGTGGAGGAATAAAAATGAGAAAAACTTCCTTCCTCTCCAAACTCATCAATGCACCGTATATCGTTTGGTCGGTGTTGTTTATTGTGGCACCGATGATTATGGTGGTGTATTATGCATTTACCGACCGTTCGGGCGCTTTTACATGGAATAACATTACCGCCTTAACTGCATATAAAGAGACTTTTGCCCGTTCTATCGGTTATGCCGTAGCGGCAACCGTGATCTGTTTGCTTTTGGCCTATCCGCTGGCTTATATTATGGCGCGGTCAAAAGCGTCCAAACAACGAACGCTTATGATGCTTGTGATGTTGCCGATGTGGATGAATTTTTTAATCCGGACTTATTCCTGGATTTCGATTTTATCAAACACGGGGATTATTAACCATTTGCTCAAAGCCGTCGGATTGCCCACCGTACAAATGATCAACACGCCGGGCGCGGTGATCTTGGGGATGGTTTATAATTTTCTGCCGTATATGGTTTTGCCGATTTATTCGATTATGTCAAAACTCGATTACAGTTTGACGGAAGCGGCGCAAGACCTCGGTTGCAGCAGTACCTCCGTGTTGCGGCGCGTGATAATGCCTTTGAGTATGCCGGGCGTTGTTTCCGGCATCACAATGGTATTTGTCCCGTCGGTCAGTACCTTTTATATCAGTCAAAAACTCGGCGGCGGCAAGTTTTTGTTGGTTGGTGACTCGATTGAAATGCAGTTCCAATCGGCATATAACTATAATCTCGGCGCCTCACTTTCCTTGGTGCTGATGCTGATGATTATTGTGTGCATGTTGGTGATGAATCGCTTTGCCGACGATGATGAGGAGGCGATTTTGATATGAAAAAAACCGCTTCTAATCTGTATATCGGATTGATTATGTTCTTTTTGTATGCGCCGATGCTTGTTATGATTGTGTTGTCGTTTAACGGTACGGCAAGCACCAGCGTGATGGAAGGCTTTTCTTTAAAATGGTATCAGCAGTTATTAGGGGATAATGTTACTTTAACCGCGCTTTCCAACACCTTGATTTTGGCTGTTTCGTCTTCGCTCATTTCCGTTGTGCTCGGCACAATGGCGGCTGTGGGTATTCACACGATGAAAAAGAAATGGGTAAAAAATGCCGTGCTGACTGTTACCAATATCCCCATGATGAATCCGGAAATCGTCACAGGCGTTTCTATGATGTTGCTATTTGTATTTGTCGGTAGTTTTGTCAGTTCAAAAGACGCGCTCGGCTTTCCGACATTGTTAATCGCGCACATTACTTTTAACCTACCGTATGTCATTTTATCTGTACTTCCGAAACTGCGGCAAACCGACAAGCATTTAGCCGAGGCTGCGCAGGATTTGGGCTGTACGCCCGTGTCAGCGTTTTTTAAAGTTGTTTTGCCCAATATTTCTTCGGGCATTATAACCGGTCTAATAATGGCATTTACGCTGTCTTTGGACGATTTTATCATCAGCTATTTTGTGACAGGGCCGAAATTTCAAACCCTGCCGATTGTCATTTTCTCGATGACCAAGAAAAAGGTAAAGCCGGATATGTACGCGCTTTCTACCTTGATATTTGTTACCGTGCTTGCTCTGCTGATTTTAATGAATGTGATGCAGGCGCGTGCAGAAAATAAACAGAAAAAGCAGTTTGGAAATAAGGAGGACAAAAAATGAAAAAAATTCTTGCTGTTTTGATGACGATTGTTTTATTTGCGGGGGTTGTGAGTTTTGCAGGTTGCGGCACACAAAAAGTCGGCGCTTTGGACACAACCAAATTGGTCGGCAATTATGATGTGGAATCGCTTCGCGGTACGGAAATCAATGTTTATAACTGGGGCGAATATATTTCCGACGGGGAAGACGGCGCCGTGAATGTAATTGCGGAATTTGAAAATCTGACAGGCATTACCGTAAACTATACCACTTACGCCTCCAATGAAGATATGTACTCCAAACTCAAAAGCGGCGGTGTCAGTTACGATGTTATCATTCCTTCCGACTATATGATTGAGCGTATGGTAAAAGAGGGGATGTTGCAAAAATTGGATTTTGCCAATATTCCGAACTATTCTTATATTGCGGAAGAGTACAAAAACTTGTATTTTGACCCCGAAAATGCATATAGTGTGCCCTATACCGGCGGTATGGTCGGTTTAATTTACAACACCACAATGGTTGACGAAACGCCGGACAGTTGGAGCATTATGTGGGACGAAAAATACAGCGGTCAAATTTTGACCTTTAACAATTCCCGGGATGCTTTCGGCGTAGCGCAGTATTTGTTAGGGCAGTCTGTCAATACCACCGATGTTGCCGAGTGGCAGGCGGCGGCGCAAAAACTGAAAGAACAGAAACCGCTGATTCAGTCTTATGTTATGGATGAAATTTTCACCAAAATGGAAAGCGGTGAAGCGGCAATTGCCCCGTATTATGCGGGCGATTTCCTGACTATGCAGGATGTCAATCCGGATTTGGCGTTTGTCTATCCGAAAGAGGGTACCAATATCTTTGTGGATTCGATTTGCATACCGGCTTCCGCAAAGAATAAAGCCGCGGCGGAATTGTTTATCAATTTTATGTGTGAGCCGGAAATATCGCTTGCCAACGCGGAGTATCTCTGCTACCTTTGCCCGAACACCGCTGTTTTGGCAGATGAACGCTATACCTTAAAGGATAACGAAGTATTGTATCCGAAACAGAAGGTTGAGGCGGAATATTTCCACAATCTGGACCAAGATACTTTGGATTTGCTTTCTCGCCTTTGGGAAGAGGTAAAACTTGCGTAACGATTGAACTTCGGATTGCAACAGATGCTCGCTTTTGGCATCTGTTGCAATATCTGTATGTGGGAGGCGTATGTATGCCGAATTTAGATTTACCGGAAATCACATATTTTGAGCAAAAAAATGCCTTTACAGGCAGTTTAAAAGATGATTTTCGTTTTCGCGTTTGGCGCGAAGAGGATATGCTGTCTGCCGCGGTGTGGCACGAGGATATTTGTTTTGAACTTGCAGAAAACAAGGAAGAACAGAGCTTTCCGCTGACCAACGATGGCTTGAAAAGTGCAGCCGATTGGATATTGTCTTTGTTTCCGGCTTAAAACGGCTTCTATTGACAAAATCGGAAAAAAAGCGTAGAATGACTGCAATGTTTACGCTATATGCGGACTATTCAGCAAAAGCAATCTCTTTTCGAGGATGACCTATGAAAATTCTAAAAAAATTTCAGAGAACAATCGTATTGCTTTTAAAGCTGTGTTTGTTTGTCTCTCTGTTTGCCATTTTTTTCTTAATTTTCGGAAATCAAAATCCGTGGCTGTTGCGTTCTTCCAGAACCGCCGCCATTTGTATGCTGACCTTTGTGGTGCTCGGCGGCGCGATGATGTCGGTATACGGCGGGTATCGAATCGGGGAGTATAAGAGCAAGCCGATTATTCATTCGTTAACTCTCTCGGCTTTTATTACGGACATCATTACGCATTTGCAGCTTTGCATTATGAATACCAATGCCAATAATAACGCAACCTTTCGGTATGAAAACCCGGAATTGTTGCTGTTGGTTATGCTGTTGCAATTTGTGGTGATTGTGTTTTTTGCCTATTTCGGCAATTTTGTGTTTTTTTCTATCAATTCACCCGAAAAATGCTGTGTTATCACTTCCTCGAAATATGCGCTGAACAATATTGTGCCGAAAATTCGGAAGTATAAAAAGCAATATGTCATCACGGATATGATTTTGTATACGGATGACCGTCTGTTTGATATTGTCAATCGGTGCGATACCGTGTTTTTGTATGATGTGCCGATGTCTACGCGTACTATGCTTGTCGAGTATTGCTACGCCAAAAATAAAAATATCTATTATAATTTTGAAATGTGCGATGTCGTGTCCTTGCGTAGCCGCACTTCCATTTTAGACGACAAACCGTTGGTTGCTTCGCAAATCAAGGGGCTGACCGTGGAACAGACGGTCGCCAAGCGCGCTATGGATTTGGTGATTTCAACCGTTGGGTTGATTGTGACAAGTCCGCTGATGTTGATTTGCGCCATCGCCATTAAGGCAGAAGACGGCGGTAAAGTATTTTTTAAGCAAAAGCGCGCCACCAAAGGCGGTAAAATTTTTGAGGTGTATAAATTCCGTACCATGAAAGAGGCGGGGTCGGTCAACCGTTCCGTCACCTCTGACGATGACCGTATAACCAAGGTCGGTAAATATCTGCGCAAATTCCGCATTGACGAACTGCCGCAGATTATCAACATTTTTAAAGGCGAAATGAGTGTCGTCGGCCCGCGTCCGGAAATGATTGAAAATGTGGATGCTTACACAAAAGCTTTGCCGGAATTCAGTTACCGTTTGCGCGTAAAAGCGGGGTTAACCGGCTTTGCGCAAATTGCAGGGAAATATAATACATCGCCCAAAGACAAGCTCGTCATGGATTTAATGTATATCGAGCAGTACAGCATTTGGCTGGATATTAAACTGATTTTCCAAACGCTGACGGTATTTTTAAAGGCGTCCGACAGTACGGAGGCGTTTAAAGCGGGCGACGAATACGAATTTTTCTGTGCAGATGACCCGTCGGCTGAAACAACGGAAACGCCGACTGCGGAACAGGATTCTGCATCGGAAACAGATACGAATACGGATACACAGGAATAAACCATTGAAAGCCACCTTACGGTGGCTTTTTTATCGGAAAAGAAGAATGTATGTTAGAAGCAGTAAATGTCGGCTTGCAGTACGGCGGGCGCGTATTATTTGAGCATGTGGATTTGAAATTCACAAACGGGAATTGTTATGGGCTTATCGGCGCGAACGGCGCGGGTAAATCCACTTTTATGAAAATTTTGGCGGGCGAAATCGAGCCGAACAAGGGCGAGGTGCGCAAAGGGCCGACTGAGAGAATGTCCGTTTTGCGGCAAGACCATTTTGCATTTGACCAATACGATGTGATGCGTACGGTTTTGATGGGAAATGCGCGTTTGTGCGAGATTATGGACGAAAAAGAAGTCCTTTACAGCAAAGAGGATATGACCGAGGAAGAGGGTATCCGTCTTTGTGAATTGGAAGAGGAATTTTCCGAAATGGACGGTTGGAGTGCCGAAAGCGATGCCCAAATTCTGTTAAACGGGTTGGGCGTGCCCAACGATTTGCATTACGCGCAAATGTCTGATTTAACGGGCGAGAATAAAGTGAAAGTCCTGTTGGCGCAGGCGTTGTTCGGCAATCCGGATATTTTGTTGCTCGACGAGCCGACCAACCATTTGGATTTGGACGCGATTGCGTGGTTAGAAGATTTCTTGCTGGATTTGGACAGTACGGTCATTGTCATTTCCCATGACCGACATTTCTTAAACAAGGTCTGCACCCATACAGTAGATATCGACTACGGCAAAATCACGATGTTTGTCGGGAACTACGACTTTTGGTATGCATACACGCAAATGGCACAGCGCCAAATGCGGGAGCAGAATAAAAAGGCAGAAGCAAAAATCAAGGAATTGCAGGAGTTTATTCGCCGTTTCAGCGCGAATGCTTCCAAATCCAAACAGGCAACCAGCCGCAAAAAATTGCTTGACTCCATTCAGGTGGAGGAATTGCCCGTTTCCTCCCGCCGTTTTCCGTATGTGGATTTTAAGCCTACGCGCAAAGTCGGCAACGAGGTGCTGACCGTCAGCGGTGTTTCCAAAACCATTAACGGCAAAAAAGTGCTGGACAATGTGAGTTTTACCATTCACCCGCGGGAAAAGGTTGCGTTTATCGGCGCGGATTCTTTGGCGAAAACCACTTTATTCAAAATTTTAACCGGCGAACTTGAACCGGACGAGGGCAGTTTCAAATGGGGTGTTACCACTTCCGTCAGCTACTTGCCGACCGATAATAGCGCCTTTTTTGACAACTGCGATTATGATTTGCTCGATTGGATTCGCGCGTATTCGGATTTGATTTATGAGTCCGACATTCGTTCGTGGCTCGGCAGAATGCTGTTTTCGGGCGAAGAGGCGACCAAACAGGCAAAAGTGCTTTCGGGTGGGGAGCGCGTCCGCTGTATGCTGTGCAAGATGATGCTTTCGGGCGCGAATGTCTTGATTTTAGACGAGCCGACCAACCATTTGGATTTGGAGTCGATTGCCTCGTTGAATGACGGTTTAATCCGCTATCCCGAAACGATATTGTTCACTTCGCATGACCATCAGTTTGTCGAGACGGTTGCCGACCGTTTAATCAATGTAACGCCCGGCGAATTTTATGACAAGCAAATCCGTTTTGACGAATATCTTGCTCAATTACATGAAAAATCGGTATAAATATACGCCTACTGAAAGATTTAACTTTCGGCAGGATTTTTTATTT
>JBJEPV010000014.1:0-17251 GCA_051881415.1 Candidatus Fimenecus sp. | reverse complement strand
ACTCCAAGCATTTTTGATGCTTTGCAGTTTATCGTGTGCAGATTTGGTCTTAATCGAGGCATAAAACGCAGTGAATCCTTACGGATTCACGAGTATTTTAACGAAGAGTAAGGGCAAATCTGCCACGAGAAACCGTGGTTCGGATTATAACCGTTACCCTAGATTGAATAGAATATGGAGATAGTATATGGTAAAACGAATTGTTGTCGGTGTGATTGCCGCGCTGATTGCGATTGGAATTATCGTGTTGCGCAACACACCGGTTTTGCCCGTTGCCCTCGCGTTTCTGTCGTGCGTTGCAACCTATGAAATCGAAAAATGCGTACAGCTCAAAAACAAAGCCGTGATGGGTGTGAGCTTGGTGTTTTCGGCGTTGGTGCCGGTGTATTACACCTATGCGTCTGCACTTGCAGAGCGTGGCATTACATTGCCCGTCACTTCGATTGTGGTGATTTATGTACTTGCACTGTTTGTTTTGATGCTGACCAACTACAAAAACACCAAATTTGAAGATATTGCCGCTGTTTTGGTGGCAAGCATCTTTGTGCCGTGGGCGTTTTCCACGCTTGTGATGCTTTGCAGGATTGATAAGCAGTTCCCCGAACATTTCGACGGGCACCACGGGGTTTTCTACATCCTGTTCGCGCTGTTCTGCGCGCTGATTTCCGACACCTTTGCCTATTTCACGGGCAAGTTTTTCGGCAAACACAAACTGACCGAAATCAGCCCGAAAAAAACGGTTGAGGGCGCCGTGGGCGGCGTGGTCGGCGCGGTGGTCAGTTGCATCATTTTGTTCGCCATCTTTGACAACTGCTTTTTCACCGTCCACACGGTTACATATTTGGAAGTTATTTTGATGTCGCTGGTTTTGGCGGTTATCGGCATTTGCGGCGACCTTTCCGCGTCGGTGATTAAGCGCAATTTCGGCGTCAAGGACTTCGGCAATCTATTCCCCGGCCACGGCGGTGTAATGGATCGCTGTGACAGTATTCTGTTTGTTTCCACGGCGCTGTATGCGCTGATTGTCTTAACGAGGGCTGTATTCTGATGACAAAAGCATTATCGATATTAGGCTCGACCGGCTCTATCGGCACCCAAAGTCTTGACGTTGCCCGCAAATGCGGGTACAGCGTCGAGGCTTTGACTGCTTTTTCGGACGCGAAAGGATTGGAAGAACAAATCCGCGAATTTCACCCGAAAACCGTCGCATTGGTGTCAGAGACGGCGGCGAAAGACTTAAAAGTCCGCGTGGCGGACACCAATACAAAGGTACTGACAGGCAAAGCGGGCGTGTGCGAATGTGCCGCCTGCCCTACGGCGGATACCGTCTTAAATTCCGTGGTCGGTATGGCCGGATTGGAACCGACGCTCGCGGCCATCGCGGCGCGCAAAAAAATCGCCCTGGCGAACAAGGAAACGCTTGTGGCGGGCGGCGCGCTTGTCACGAATGCCGCAAAAGAAGCGGGCGTGGATATTTTACCCGTGGACTCCGAACATTCCGCGATTTTTCAGGCACTGCAAGGCGCGCCGACCAACAAGGCGCTCAAAAAGATTATTCTAACCGCGTCGGGCGGGCCGTTTTTCGGCAAAACGCGCGAGGAGTTGAAATCCGTCACCGTCAAAGACGCGCTCAAACACCCGAATTGGGAAATGGGCGCCAAAATCACGGTGGACTCGGCTTCGATGATGAACAAGGGGCTGGAACTGATCGAGGCGGTTTGGCTGTTTTCGGTGCGTCCGCAGGACATTGACATCGTGGTGCACCGCGAGAGCATTGTCCATTCAGCGGTGGAATACACGGACAATTCCGTGATTGCACAGTTGGGGCTTCCCGATATGCGCATTCCCATTCAGTATGCGCTGACCTACCCCGAACGGTACGAGTCGCCCGTCGGGGAGCTGTCGCTTTCCGCCTTGGGTAAACTGACTTTCTTTGAACCGGATTATGACACTTTCCGATGCATAAACCTTTGTCGGGAAGCCATAAATAAAGGGGGATTGTATCCTGCGGCGGTCAATTCCGCCAACGAGCAGGCAAATTTGATGTTCCGCAACGGCGAAATCGGCTTTTTGGAGATTGCCGACCGCGTCGAGCGTGTGCTCGAAACTGCGCCGCAAAAGACCGACTATACTTTGGGGGATATTTTGGAAGTGGACCGCTGGGCGAGAGAAGCGGTGCTTTCCGCGTGAGGTGAGCGTTATTTTACTGCAAATTACTGCATCTGCCGTTTGGAGCAAGGTTTGGACAGTTGCCGTGGCGCTGTTGTTCTTCGGCTTGATTATTATGATTCACGAGTGCGGGCATTTTGCCGTGGCAAAGCTCTGCAAAGTCAAAATCAATGAATTTGCCCTCGGTATGGGGCCCGCGATTTTCAAAAAGAAAAAAGGCGATACGCTGTATGCGTGGCGGCTGTTCCCCATCGGCGGCTATGTTTCCATGGAGGGCGAGGACACAGACAGCGAGGACGAAAACGCCTTTAATAAAAAGCCCGTTTGGCAGAAAATTCTGATTGTGGTTGCGGGCGCAACTATGAACCTGATTTTAGGGCTACTCATTCTGCTGATTTTGCTGTCGGTTTCGACCGACCTTATCGGCACGAACACCGTGCACTCGTTTTACCCCGATGCCGTCAGCGCGCAGTACGGCCTGCAAGAGGGCGACCGCTTTGTTGAAATCGAGGGGCACCGCGTTTGGTCGGAGAAGGATTTGGGCTTTTTGATGAGCCGCAGCGAGGACGGCATTTTGGATTTTGTTGTCGAGCGCAACGGGGAACTCGTGGAACTCAACGATGTGCATTTTGCCACCGAGGAATACGAGGGCGTAACCTTAATCCGGTACGACTTTTCCATTGTCGGCGTTGAGCCGACTTTTGGCGCCATTTTGAAAAACACCTTTACACAGTCGGCGTCGATTGTGCGTATGGTGTATTTGAGTTTGTTCGATTTGGTGACGGGACGGTACGGGATGTCGCAAATGGCAGGGCCGGTCGGCACGATGGATATGATTGCCGATGTCACCGCCGAGGCGGCGTCTTCGGGCAGTTTGGAAGGGTTATTAACGATTATGGCGTTTATCACCATCAATGTGGGCGTGGCGAATTTACTGCCTCTGCCGGCGCTCGACGGCGGTAGATTGCTGTTTTTGATTATCGAAGCGGTGCGCAGAAAGCCCGTCAATCCGAAATATGAGGGCTATGTGCACGCGGCGGGGTTTGTGCTTTTGATGCTCTTGATGGTCGCGGTGACCTTTAACGATATACTGCGCATTGCGCGCGGGGGCTAATTGCAGTACCGCCGCAAAAGCAAAAATGCATCGACAGTTGCGGCGCTTTTAGATTTTGAAACAAGATACACACAAAATAAACAGGTGATGGTATGACAGAACGAAGAAAATCCCGCCAAGTCACGGCGGGCCATTTAAAAATCGGCGGCGGCGCGCACATCAGCGTGCAGTCGATGCTCAACGCGCTTGCCGAGGATGTGGAAGGCAATGTGCGGCAGGCAAAGGCGTTGGAGGCGGCAGGCTGTGAAATTGTGCGGCTGACTGTGCCGAATAAAGAAGCGGTCAAAACCCTTGCCGCGGTGAAAGAGGCGGTTTCTATCCCCGTGGTTGCCGACATTCATTTTGATTACCAATGTGCGCTTGAAAGCGTGGCGGCGGGGGTGGATAAAATCCGCATCAACCCCGGCAACATCGGTTCGGACGACCGTGTCAAAGCGGTGGCAGACGCCTGCCGTTTACATAATGTGCCCATTCGTATCGGCGTGAATTCCGGTTCGGTCGAAAAAGAGATTTTGGCAAAATACGGCGCGCCCACGCCCGATGCGCTGTGCGAAAGCGCCTTACACCACGCCGCGTTTCTCGAAAAATACGATTTCCACGATATTGTGATTTCCATTAAATCGTCGAATGTGGAGCGTATGGTCGCGGCATACCGCAAAATCGCAACGCTGTGCGACTATCCGTTGCATTTGGGCGTGACGGAGGCGGGCACGGAGCGTATGGGGCTTATCAAGTCCGCCGCCGGTATCGGCGCGCTGCTATTGGACGGTATCGGCGACACCATTCGTGTGTCGATGACCGCCGACCCCGTGAAAGAAATCGCCGCAGGGTTTGATATTCTCAAAGCCGTGGGGGTAAAAACCGACTGCCCGCAAATTGTGTCCTGCCCGACCTGCGGCAGAACGAAAATTGATATTATCTCGCTTGCAAACGAGGTGGAACGCCGCCTTTCGACTTGCCGCAAACCCATTACCGTGGCGGTAATGGGCTGTATTGTCAACGGCCCGGGCGAAGCGAAAGAGGCGGACATCGGCATTGCCGGCGGCGACGGGTGCGGCTTGCTGTTCAAAAAAGGCGAAATTGTCCGCAAAGTTCCCGAACACGAAATCGTCGACGCGTTGATGGAAGAAATTGAAAAATTATAAAATTTTGCAAAAACTGTAATTGAAACGCAAATCGTGTAGGGAACGACCTCAGTGTCGTTCCGCAATATCGGTAATAAATAAGGAAAATGCAAAATGCCTTTGCCACAGCGGAAACGGCAACGCTTGCAGAATTATGATTATTCTCAAAACGGCGCATATTTTCTGACTCTATGCACACAGAATAAAGCGTGCTTATTCGGACGGGTACGGCAGGGGAAAATGTATTTGAACGATGCCGGAAAAATGGTGGAGCATCACTTGCTGAAAATGCAAGAAAAGGACGGTATATCCATTGAACGGTATATAATTATGCCAAACCATATTCATATATTGTTACTGCTCGAAAGACCTTTGCAAAACGGAACGACACCAAGGTCGTTCCCTACGATTTCAGCGCTCATGCAAGGCTTTAAGGCGGTAACGACAACGGCATATATCCAAAATGTGCAAGCAGGGCATTATCCACCGTTTGAAAAACGAATTTGGCAAAAATCATTTTATGACCATATTGTGCGTGATGAAGAAGATTTTTTACAGATTTGGGAGTATATTACCTACAACGCTTTAAAATGGAAACAGGATAAATTCTATATCCGCTTTGAAAAAGATTACGAATAAGAATAAAACGATAAAGAGAGATACTATGACCGGATTTTACGACCTATTTCCCGACTGCAAGGAACAACTTGAAAAATATGATATTATACTGACCGCCGCAACGGTGGAACGCATTGAAAACTGCGCCGAAAAACGGATTTTAACGCTGACCGTGCGGTTTGACCGTTTGGTGTCGGCACGCTCGCTTGCGGCCGTTTGCGCCGTACTTTGCGGGGCGCTCGGCGGCACGGTGCAGGTCGAAATCCAACCGAAATTCGACGGTGCACTGCTGTCGGGCAAATATGTTTCGGAACTGATTGCCTATTTAAAAAAACAAGTCGCCGTTGCCAACGGGTTTTTAGATGACAGCGAATGGGATTTTGCGGAAAACGAAATCACCGTGACCTTACAGCACGGCGGCAAATCCATTTTGGAAGAGGCACACTGTGCGGCGGTGCTGGAAAACTGCATCGCGTCGCGGTTTGATAAACAGATTGCGGTGCGTTTTGACGAATTGCAAATCGATTTTGAGCAGGAATTGCAGTCCGTGCAAGCGCAGATTGACAAAGCGGACGAGGAACGCCGCGCCGCCGAGGCGCTCGAGCATAAGCACGGTGCGGGCGCGAAAAAACAGGCTGTCCCGCAAACGGCAGAGACAGATGGCGCCGCGCCGCGCGAACGGATTGTCAAAGAAGGCGTACCGTATTATTTAGACAGCGTAAAACCGATTTACGGCAATCTTATTCGCCGCGACCCCATGCCGATAAAGGATATTGAACTGCCCGAACAGCAGGACGAAATTCCTGTGACGATTTGGGGGCGTATTTTCTGCTTTGAGGAGCGCACCAGCAAAAAAGGCAAACACAAAATCATCAATTTTTACATCACCGATAACACCTATTCCTTTATGGCGTCGATGATTGTCAAAATCGAGCAAAGCGACGAACTGCTTGCGCATTTAAAAGACGGCGTAACGGTCTTGCTGTACGGCAATGTGAAATACGATTCGTTCAAGGGCGATTATATTATTGAGCCGAAGGCGATAAGCACCGTCGAGGTTATGGAAAAAGAGGATAACGCGCCCGAAAAGCGCGTGGAACTGCATTTACATACCAATATGTCGCAAATGGACGGGATGACCCCGCCGAAGAAGCTGGTGGAACGCGCCATTCGCTGGGGGCACAAGGCGATTGCCATTACCGACCACGGCTGTGTGCAGGGCTTCCCCGAAGCGGCGAACGCCGCCAAAGGCAAAATCAAAATTATCTACGGCGTAGAGGGGTATTTTGTTGACGACTTAAAATATCCCGACAAGGATTTCAAAGAATTACCCAGCTACCACCAAATTATTTTGGCGAAAAACAACACGGGGCTGAAAAATCTGTATCAACTCATTTCCATGTCCAACACACAGTATTTTTACAAGCGCCCGCGTACCTTAAAATCCGAACTGATCAAGCACCGCGAGGGCTTAATTATCGGCTCGGCGTGCGAGGCGGGGGAACTGTACCGCGCGATTTTGGAGGAACGCCCCGAAGAAGAAATTTTGGAAATCGCCTCGTTTTACGATTATTTGGAAATTCAGCCGACGGGCAACAATCGCTTTATGATTGCGGCGCATTCCGACCCGAACGCCAAAAATCCCGAAAAGAACAAAGAATTTGATAA
The DNA here is from genome assembly GCA_051881415.1 of Candidatus Fimenecus sp. GTDB lineage: Bacteria > Bacillota > Clostridia > Oscillospirales > Acutalibacteraceae > Fimenecus. The sequence continues at coordinate 10,558 of JBJEPV010000014.1, read as the reverse complement.
AATCACCTGTGTGGAGGATATTGAAAATATCAACCGCAAGGTCATTGCGATTGCGGACAAATTGGGCAAGCCCGTTGTGGCGACCTGCGATGTGCACTTTATTGACCCCGAGGACGCAAACTACCGCGCCATTTTGATGGCGGGGCAGGGATTTACCGACGCGGATAACCAAGCGCCGCTGTACTTCCGCACCACCGAGGAAATGCTGGCGGAATTCGCCTATCTCGGCGAGGAAACTGCGAAAGAAATCGTTATTGACAACCCCAACAAAATTGCCGACAAAATCGATGTCATTCAGCCGTTCCCGAACGGCACCTATCAGCCGTCCATTGACGGCTCCGAAGAACAGCTTCGCGAAATCTGCTGGGCAAAGGCAAAGGATTGGTACGAATATAACGGGGAAATCCCCGAAATCGTCACCACGCGCTTAAACCGTGAGCTTGATTCGATTATTAAGCACGGTTTCGCGGTTTTGTATATCATCGCGCAAAAGTTGGTGTGGGATTCCGAGGACCACGGCTATCATGTCGGCTCGCGTGGGTCTGTCGGTTCGTCGTTCGTGGCGACGATGGCGGGCATTTCCGAGGTCAACCCGTTGGCACCGCACTACCGTTGCCCACAGTGCAAATATTCCGAATTTTATACCCACAATGAGTACGGCTCGGGCTTTGATATGCCGAAAAAGGATTGCCCGCATTGCGGCACGCCGATGATTCGCGACGGGCACGAAATTCCGTTTGAAACCTTCCTCGGTTTCCACGGCGACAAAGCGCCCGATATTGACTTAAACTTCTCCGGCGAATATCAGGGCAAAGCGCACCGCTACACCGAAGAACTGTTCGGCTCGTCGCACGTGTTTAAGGCGGGCACGATTGCCACCGTGGCGGACAAAACCGCCTACGGCTATGTAAAAAAATATTTGGAGGAACGCGGGCGCCATGTTAACCGCGCCGAGGAACAGCGCCTTACCGAAGGGTGCACGGGCGTGAAACGCACCACGGGGCAGCACCCCGGCGGCATGGTCGTTGTGCCGAATGCGTACGAGGTCTGCGACTTCACGCCGGTGCAGTTCCCCGCCGACGACACCTCGGGCGATATGGAAACCACGCACTTCGACTTCCATTCCTTGCACGATACGATTTTGAAACTCGATATTCTCGGCCACGATGTGCCGACGCTGTACCGCCATTTGGAGGATTTGACGGGAATTCCCGTGATGGAGGTCGATGTTTGCGACCCGCAAATCATTCGGCTTTGCACAAGCCCCGAACCGCTCGGCGTGACGGAAGAAGATATTGCTTGGAAAACGGGCACGCTGTCTATCCCCGAAATGGGTACTTCGTTCGTTTGCCAAATGCTGTTGGAGGCACAGCCGAAAACCTTTTCCGACCTGTTGCAAATTTCCGGCCTTTCCCACGGCACGGATGTTTGGACGGGCAACGCGCAGGAACTGATTAAAAACGGCACTTGCGACATTTCCGAGGTTATCGGTACGCGTGACAGCATTATGACCTACTTAATGCACAAGGGGCTTGATTCGAGCCTTGCGTTCCAAATTATGGAAAAAACCCGTAAGGGTATTGTGGCGAAAGTCGGTTTCCCCGAGGGCGCGGAAGAGGCAATGCGTAAATGTAATGTGCCCGAATGGTATATGGATTCCTGCCGCAAAATCAAATATATGTTCCCGAAAGCCCACGCGGCGGCATATGTTATCGCGGCGCTTCGTTTGGGGTGGTATAAAATTTACCGCCCGCTGGAATATTATACGGCGTTTTTAACCGTGCGCGGCGGCGATTTGGACGCCGAAACGGTGGTCAAAGGGCACGACGCGGTGCGTACGCGGCTGGATATGCTTAACAATAAAATCAAAGACAAATCCGCCACCGCCAAAGACAAAGACCAATTCACCGCGATGCAGGTGGTCAACGAAATGATGGCGCGCGGGGTGAAACTTTTGGGCGTGGATGTTTACAAATCCAAAGCCACGGCATACACCATTGAGGACGGCAAAATCCGTCTGCCGTTTTCGGCGCTGTCGGGTGTCGGTGAGTCTGCGGCGTATCCGCTCGAAGCGGCACGCAACGACGGCGAAGGGCCGTTTTTGTCGGTCGATGATTTTGCACGCCGCGCAAAGGCGGGCAAAAGCGTTGTGGAACTGCTTGACGCGTGCGGCGCGTTCGGCGATATGCCGAAAACCGCGCAGATTTCGCTGTTTGGATAAGCGCGTTTTACCCCGAAACGGCAACTGCCTGTGCAATTTGCGGCAAGCGGCGGTGCAAACGGGCGAATAATCCGTCAAAATGCGCGGTTGACAGGTACACTTTACTGTGTTATCATAGTAGCACGATAAAGTGACAGGGCAGAACCGTGTCGCGGGCGGGCGTGGAAGCCCGCCACTACGCGCGCGAAATAAAATGCGTGCGTGTAGGGAACGGTCTTGACCGTTCCGTAAAATCATATTAAACGCACGGGCGAACGCAGTTCGCCCCTACAAACCGTAGGGAACAATCGAAGACGCGTTCCGCAGAATAACATCAAACCAAAACGGGCGCGCAATGCACGCCCCTACGCGCACATTGTGTTTCGTGCATAGGGAACGGACATACCGTTCCGCAGAATTAGATGAATTTCATCATGTCATCCTGCGCGTAGCGAAGGATCGCATATGCAGGAAATGCATTTGCTCGAGATTCTTCGCCTGACGGCGCAGAATGACAAAATGACACGTGCGAAATCACGAAAACCCCCGTTTATCCACATACCCCGAAAGGACTTCCGATATGAAAAATTACGCAAAACTCACGCCCGAGGGCACAAGAGATTATTTATTTGAAGAAAGCGACGCCCGCCGCGCGGTGGAGCGCCAACTGTCCGATTTGTTTAAAGCGCACGGCTATCGGCGCGTGATGACGCCGACGTTTGAATTTTTCGATGTGTTTAACCGGGAGAGCGCGGGCGCTTTGCCCGAAACACTGTACTCGATGACCGACGCATACGGGCGGCTGTTGGTGTTGCGTCCCGACTCGACCTTGCCCATCGCCCGTGTGGCGGCAACGCGTTTGCAGGGGGCAGAGTACCCCTTGCGGCTTTACTACAACCAAAATGTGTTTACCCGCCGCCCGAAACTTTCGGGGCACAGCGACGAAACCGCCCAAAGCGGGATTGAGTTAATCGGCGCGAAGGGCTTGCGCGCGGATTTGGAAGTCATCACCATGGCGATTGAGGCGTTGGAGGCGTGCGGTGCGCCCGATTATAAAATCGAAATCGGGCACGCGGGGTATTTTAAATCGCTTTGCGCCGCGCTTGATTGCGATGATGACACCGTCGACGAGATTTTCGACTGTATGGAACGGAAAAACTATGTCGCGCTCGGCACGGTGCTTGACAAAATCGGCAAAAATCCGATTACCGACGCGCTTCGCAATCTCCCCAAAATGTTCGGTGGGGCAGAGGTGCTGTTAAACGCCGCCGCGGTGGTCGACAGCCCGCAGGCGCACAAAGCGCTTTCTTATTTGCAAACGATTTACGAACGGCTCGAAAAGGCAGGACTTTCGGAGAAGATTATCCTCGATTTGAGCCTTGTGCACCGCAGTAATTATTATACGGGCATTATTTTCCGCGGCTATACCGCGGGCAGCGGCGTGACGGTGCTGTCGGGCGGTCGGTATGACAGTTTGATTTCCGAATTCGGTGCGGATTTGCCCGCCACGGGCTTCGGTTTGAATATTGACGATTTGGCGCGCGCAAAACTCTCCCGCGGAGAAATTTCGGCGCCCCCTGCACCCGAATTTCTGTTGTTCGGCGAGGACGGCTATGAAACCGAGGCTTTACAGTTGTTCCGCGAATGGACAAAAGCGGGCAAAACCTGCGAACACAGCGTTTGTACGGATTTTGCCGCGGCAAAAAAATACGCCGAAACACACGGCATTCGGAAAATAATCAAAATCGGTAAAAACGGCAAAGAGGAGGTCGCGGTATGAGAAAATTGCGCATTGCCCTTACCAAAGGGAGACTGGAAAAACAAACCGTTGACCTGTTCCAAAAAATGGGATTAGACTGCACGGAACTCATAAATAAAGGCAGACGCTTAATTTTGCCCGTGGGCGACAAGTACGAAGCGGTGCTTGCCAAAGCCGCCGATGTGATTACCTATGTTGAGCACGGCGTTTGCGACATCGGCGTGGTCGGGAAAGATACGATTGTCGAAAACGGCAAAAGCTTTTACGAGGTCTGTGACTTGGAACTCGGAAAATGCAATTTCTGCCTGGCGGGCAAAGCGGGCGGCGATTTTTACAGCGGCTACAATGTGAAACGCATTGCCACCAAATACCCCAATGTCACCAAAGCCTTTTTTGAGGGCAAGGGGATGGATGTGAAAATCATCAAAATCGAAGGCTCGGTGGAACTCGCGCCGCTTTTAGATTTGTCCGACGCGATTGTCGATATTGTGGAGACGGGCACAACTTTAAAAGAAAACGGCTTGGAAGTGTACGAAACCATTATGCCGATTTCGGCGCGCGTGATTGTCAACACGGCAAGTATGAAACTGCGCCGTGCGGAAATCGACGCATTTTTGCAGGACATTGAAAAGGCAAAACAGGAGGCGGCAAAATGATACAGATTGCAAAGGCGGACGGCGTTGCCGAACGCAAACTCATAGAACAGTTAAAACAGCGCAGCGGCGAAATCGACCGCACCGTCACCGCGGCGGTCAGCGAGATTTTGCAGAATGTGCGGCAGTACGGCGACACCTCCGTGCGCGAATACACCATGAAATTCGATGGCTCCGTGCCCGAAAATCCCGAAATCTCCAAAGAAGCATTAGACGCGTCCATTGAACAGTGCGACAGCGATTTTATTTATGCGCTGTATAAAGCGGCGGACAATATCCGCGATTTTCATACCCGCCAAACACAGCAAAGCTGGCTTACGCCCAAAGAAAACGGCGTGATTTTGGGGCAGAGAATTCGCGGACTTCACCGCGTGGGCATTTATGTGCCGGGCGGCACGGCGGCGTATCCGTCAAGCGTATTGATGAACGCTATCCCTGCCAAAATCGCGGGTGTCGAAGAAATTGTGATGGTCACGCCCCCGCGCAAAGACGGCACGGCGAACCCCGATATTTTGGCGGCGGCAAAAATTGCAGGCGTAGACCGCGTATTCTTAATGGGCGGCGCACAGGCGGTTGCCGCGCTGGCGTACGGCACCGAAACCGTCCCGAAGGTCGATAAAATCGTGGGCCCCGGCAATATTTATGTTGCCACGGCGAAAAAACTGCTGTACGGCACGGTTGATATTGATATGATTGCAGGGCCTTCCGAAATTTTGATTGTCGCCGACGAAACCGCCAATCCCAAATTCTTGGCGGCGGATTTGATGAGTCAGGCAGAGCACGACAAAATGGCAAGCGCGATTTTGCTGACCACGAGTTTCACGGTTGCCAACAAAACCGCCGAAGAATTGGAACGCCAAATGCAAACGCTTTCGCGCAAAGAGATTATCTTGGAGTCGCTTGACAATTTCGGCGCGATTATCGTGTGCAACGATTTAGACGAAGCGGTGCGTTTTGCCAACGAATTGGCACCGGAGCACCTCGAAATGGCGGTCAAAAATCCGCTCGAATACATCGGTAAAATCGACAACGCCGGTAGCGTGTTCTTGGGGCATTATTCACCCGAACCGTTGGGCGACTACTACGCAGGGCCCAACCATGTGTTGCCCACCAGCGGCACGGCGCGGTTCTTCTCGCCGCTGTCTGTGGACAGTTTCGTGAAAAAATCCAGTTTTATTTATTATACCGAGGATGCGCTTCGTGAGGCGAAGGACGATATTGTGAAATTAGCCGACACCGAGGGCTTAACCGCGCACGCAAATTCCATCAAGGTCAGATTTTAAAGGAAGTACCCGATTTTATGTTTGAACTCAACGCAAAAATTAAAAATTTAACCCCGTATGACCCGATTGAAGGGCAGTATCCCATTCGTCTTGACGCGAACGAGTCGTTTGTGACACTCTCAAAAGAGATGAAAGCGGAAATTGCCGCGGAAATCACCAACACGCATTTTAACCGCTACCCCGACCCCTACGCCAACGAAGTACGCGCGGGTTTTGCAAAGTATTTCGGCGTGCCGCAAGAATGCGTCATGGCGGGCAGTGGCTCGGACGAAGTCATTTCGGTGCTGATGAACGCTTTTTTGCAAAAGGGCGACACCGTTGTGACCGTTTCACCGGATTTTTCGATGTATGCGTTTTATGCGGCATTGGTCGAATGTAAGGTTGTGACGGTGCAAAAGAAAAAAGACTATACCATAGATGTGGATTTGCTGATTGAAACCGCAAACCGCGAAAATGCGCGGTTGATTGTGTTTTCCAATCCCTGCAACCCGACAGGGCGCGTGCTGGGAAAAGAAGCGGTGCGCCGCCTGATTACTTCGGTAAATGCGCTTGTGGTGCTGGACGAAGCGTATATGGATTTTTCCGACCAAAGTTTGCTTTCGGAATTTTCGCAGTATGACAATCTGCTGATTTTGAAAACCTGCTCGAAAGCAATCGGTATGGCGTCGGTGCGTTTGGGCTTTGCCGTCGGGCAGGCGCGTTTAATTCGCGTTTTGCAGGCGGTGAAATCCCCTTACAATTTGAACACGCTCACGCAAACGGTCGGCACGGTGATTTTCTCGCACCCCGAATATATAAAAGCCGCTTTGCAGCGTATTTTGGAGTCACGCGACGAGCTGTACGGCGCACTTTTGAAAATCGAGGAAGAATTTCCCGAGGATTTTCACCCCATACCCACCGACGCGAATTTTGTGTATGTCGAGTGTAAAGACGCGGCGGGGATTTTCGAATTTTTAAAAGAAAAAGGCATTGTGGTGCGCAAAATGGGCGACTGTTTGCGTATTACCGCAGGCAGAAATTATGAGAACGACGCGGTGGCAGAACATATCACGGCGTATTTGAAAGGAGCAGGCGTATGCGAACAGCAAGTGTAACGCGCAAATCTAAGGAGACCGATATTTCCGTGCAGTTAAACTTGGACGGCGGCGAAGTGTCCGTGCAAACAGGCATCGGCTTTTTCGACCATATGCTGACCGCGTTCGCCGTGCACGGCGGCTTTGGGCTGACGATTTCCTGCAAAGGCGATTTAGAGGTGGACTGCCACCACACGGTGGAGGACACGGGCATCGTTTTGGGGCAGGCGTTTCAAAAAGCGCTCGGCGACAAAGGCGGCATTGCGCGCTACGGCAGTTTCTTTGTGCCGATGGACGAGGCGCTGGGCTTTTGCGCGGTGGATATCAGCGGCAGACCGTATTTGGTGTTTGATGCGCGTTTCCCCGAAGAACGCGTCGGCGAATTTGACACCTGTATGGGGGCGGAGTTTTTCCGCGCGTTCGCGTTTAACGCGGGGTTAACCTTGCATTTGCGCGTGCCTTACGGCGAAAATTCCCACCATATGCTCGAAGCGCTCTTTAAAGCGGCGGGGCACGCTTTAAAAATCGCCTGTCGGGAAACGGCGGACGGCGCGGTGCTTTCCACAAAAGGTATGTTAGATTAAACGATAAAAACAAACGGAGAACGGTATGCTGATTTTTCCTGCAATCGATATTAAAGGCGGCGCGTGCGTGCGCCTTTACAAAGGCGATATGGCGTCTGCCGAACAGGTGGCGGACAATTACCTCGACACTGCCGCCGCATTCAAAGCGGCGGGCGCAGAATGGATTCATATGGTCGATTTGGACGGTGCGTGCGCGGGCGAACGCAAAAACACGCACATTTTTACAGAAGTTGCCGAAAAAAGCGGCTTGCAAGTCGAGGTCGGCGGCGGCATTCGCACCATAGACGATGTGGAATATTATCTGTCGCGCGGGATTTCGCGCGTGGTCATCGGCTCGGCGGCGGTCAAAAATCCGAAGCTCGTACGCGAAGCGTGCAAGTTGTACGGTGAAAAAATCGCCGTCGGCATTGACGCGCGCGGCGGTTTTGTCGCAACCGAAGGCTGGGTGGAAACGGGCACGGTCGATTACATTACGCTCGCCAAAGAAATGGAACAGGCGGGTGTTCGCACCGTGATTTTCACCGACATTGACCGCGACGGTATGCTGTCTGGCCCGAATTTAGAACAATTACAAGCCTTGAACGAAGCGGTTTCGTGCAATGTTGTCGCAAGCGGCGGCATAAAAGATATTGATGACATTCAAGCGCTTTGCGATTTAGATTTGTACGGCGCGATTTGCGGGCGTTCGATTTACAAAGGCACGCTCGATTTAAAAGAAGCCATTGCTTTGGCACAGGCGGAGGTGTAAAATGGACTTAGAAAAATATTTTAAAAAAGCCGATTTAATCCCCGCCATTGTGCAGGAACAAGCGACGGGCGAAGTGTTAATGCTCGCCTATATGAACCGCGAATCCTTGCAAAAAACGCTGGAAACGGGCTATACTTGGTTTTTCAGCCGTTCGCGGCAAAAACTATGGAACAAAGGCGAAACCTCGGGGCACAAACAGCGCGTGCTCTCCGTGGTAGGCGACTGTGACGACGACACCTTGCTCGTCACCGTCGAGCAAACAGGCCCTGCCTGCCATACGGGCAGTCACAGTTGCTTTTTTAAACCGATATTGGAGGAAACAGACCGATGAATGATGTATTAGACGAACTGTACGAAGTGGCGACCTCGCGCCGCGAAAATCCGCAAGAGGGGTCTTACACCTGCTATCTTTTTGAGCAGGGGTTAGACAAAATCTTGAAAAAAGTCGGCGAGGAAAGCGCCGAAACCATTATTGCCGCGAAAAACGGCGTAAAAGCCGATACCGTCGGCGAAATTTCCGATTTGCTGTTTCACTTGGTCGTGATGATGGCAAACGAGGGCATTACGCCAGACGAAGTGAAAGCGGAGCTTACGCGCCGCCACCAAAAAACGGGCAATTTAAAGACCTTTCACAAGGTCGATAAAAATACATAATGGGGGAGTAACACAATGTGGATTTTGTGGACGGTTTTAGGCCTTCTCGGCGTGTTTATCGTGGTGACGCTTGTGCGTGCCGCCTTTTGGACACCCGAAAAGAACAAATTTGAACCCCTGCCCGACGAGCAGGTCGATGTGGACAAATACCGCAAGGATTTAAGCGATGCCATTAAAATCAAAACCATTTCCAATGTTGATGTGGACAAAGTGGATTGGAACGAGTTTCAGCGCTTGCACGCGCTGTTCGAGGAGCGTTTTCCGCTGGTTTACAAAAACCTGAAATGTGAGGAGATTTCGCTCGCAAGTCTATTGTTTACCTGGGAGGGCAAAAATCCCGATTTGGAGCCGATTGCGCTGTTGGGGCATCAGGATGTTGTGCCCGTTGCCGCAGGCACCGAGGGCGATTGGACGCACCCTGCCTTTGACGGCGTGGACGACGGCGAATTTGTTTGGGGGCGCGGCGCGCTCGATATGAAAAACCACCTGATTGCCGTTTTGGAAAGCGTGGAATCGCTCCTTGCAGAAGGCTTTGAGCCCGAACGCACCGTGTACCTTTGCTTTGGGCACGATGAGGAAATCGTAGCCGCACCGACCTCGGGCGCGGGCAGCATTGCCGCTGTCTTAAAAGAGCGCGGCGTACATTTGGACAGCGTCATTGATGAGGGCGGCGCGATTTTGAATTTGAATGTCGGCAAAATTCTCAATAAAAAATTGGCGGGCGTGGGCATTGCCGAAAAAGGCTATGTCGATTATCGTGTTTCGGTCTCCGCCAAAGGCGGGCACTCCTCCCAGCCGCCCGAACACACGGCGCTCGGCGCGTTGGCAGATGTTATCAAGGATATTGAGGGGCATCAGTTCAAAGCCAAAATGCCCGCGTTTGTGTATGAACTGTTTACGAAAATCGGGAAAAATGTCAGTTACCCCGCGCGCATTGTCACCTGCAATTTGTGGCTGTTAAAGCCGCTGATTACCGCAGTCATGCAGAAAATCCCGCCTGCGGCGTCGTTGATTCACACAACCACCGCTGTCACGATGGCAGAGGGCAGCCCCGCGGCAAATGTGTTGCCGCAAAAGGCGTCGGTGACGGTCAACTTCCGTATGATGCCCGGTGTGACGATGAAAAATGTTGAAGAGCATATCCGTTCGTGCGTCCGCAACAAGGACATTGAAGTTGAGTATTTAAAGGGCAAAGAGGCGTCGAAAGTTTCGCCGACCGACAGCCGTTCTTTCAAGATTTTGGAAGAAATCTGCACCCGCACAGACCCCGATTTGCTCGTAGCGCCATACCTTGTCATGGGCGGCACGGACGCGTACCATTACGAAGAGGTTTGCGACAACATTTACCGCTTTGCGCCGTTTGTGATGGACACAAAACTGTTGCTGACCACCCACGGCACAGACGAGCGCATTCCGATTTCCTGTATGGCAGACGGTTTAAAATTCTTTAAACGGTATATCCGTATGATGTCCGCAGAATAAGCACAAGAAAACAGCAGCCCCCGAACCGATTTTGCACGGCACGGGGGCTGATTTTTTTATATATTTAGGCTCTTTGTCAAATGTTGGGGTAAAGAGTTAAAACAGAAACACGAGATGAGCAG
>JBJEPV010000013.1:0-17284 GCA_051881415.1 Candidatus Fimenecus sp. | reverse complement strand
GTTCCCTACGCACGAAATGTATTTTGTAGGGTAGGGCGGGGGCTTGCTCCCGCCGTTAATTTACATCGAACCCTACGGCGGGGGCAAGCCCCCGCCCTACCATATAAACACAAATACAAATCCCAATTTGTTCTCCTGCGCGAAGCGAAGGATCTCGAAACCCCACAAAATAAAATGCACAAAACAAGATACTTCGTCTGCGCCTTCGAATGACCAAATAGGCGAAAGGCTTCCAAAAATCCCACCCCAAATTTATTCCCACCCTTGACATTTTTCGCTGTATTTTTTATAGTTTACTTATCAGAAAAAATGCGGAAAAACCGCACGAAGGCAAAGGGGAACGGCGTGGACATTCAACTGCATTACATCGAAAAAGGTGAGGGGAAACCGCTTGTGCTGTTGCACGGCAACGGACAGTCGCTTGACTATTTCCAAAATCAAATCGAAACCTTTTCCGCGTTCTACCGCGTGGTTGCCGTCGATACCCGCGGGCACGGGCTCTCGCCGCGCGGCACAGCGCCGTTTACGATGCAACAATTCAGTGCGGATTTGCGCGCTTTCCTCAATGAACACAATTTGAAAAAGATATGTTTGCTTGGCTTTTCCGATGGCGGCAACATCGCGCTGACCTTTGCATTGCGGTATCCTGAATACATAGAAAAACTGATTGTCAACGGTGCCAATTTGAATACAAAAGGTGTAAAACCGCGGTATCAAATTCCCATTGAACTCGGGTACCGTTTCACAAAGCTTTTTGCCGCCAAAAACGAAACCGTCCGCCGCAAATGCGAATTGCTCGGGTTAATGGTCAACGAGCCGAATATTCGTTTTGAACAGTTGGGTGCCTTAACCATGCCGACGCTTGTGTTGGTCGGTACAAACGATATGATAAAAGACGCCCACTCCCGCGCGATTGCCGCCGCTTTGCCGCGTGCAGAATTTGTTGCTTTAAAAGGGGGGCATTGTGTTTCCAAAGACGCGCCCGAAGCCTATAACTGCACCGTGCTGGATTTCTTGGGAAAACAGATGTAAAAATGCACAAAACCGGCATTGCAAAAAGCACCTTTTTGTTCAGGGCACCAAATGTGCAAAATCGCACAAAAACGGCATTGACAATTTTTTAACAATGCTATATGATGGTATCAATACGAAAATACTGATAGGAGCGAAAGCCGTATGCGTACAGCCGTTCAAACGGTACAGGGAATTTCCAAACAGGCGCTTTTACGGCTGCCGTATTACCTCAACTATTTAAAGTTGTTGCAAAAAGAGGGTACGACGGTTGTGTCCGCCCCGAAAATTGCCGCCGCTTTGGCGCTCAATGAGGTGCAGGTGCGCAAGGACATCGCTTTGGTCAGTTCGTGTGCAGGCAAGCCGAAAACGGGCTTTCAGGTGGATTTGCTGATTCACGATTTGGAATCGTTTTTGGGCTATGACAATGTTGACGAGGCGGTCTTAATCGGCGCGGGGCGGTTGGGGCGTTCGCTTCTCGGGTACAAGGGCTTTGCGGATTACGGGTTGCAAATCGTAGCTGCGTTTGACCGCGACCCGGCGCTTTTCGACCTTCACTTTGACGGTGAACAGCGGATTTTCCCGATGGAAAAGCTCGAAGACCTCTGCCGTCGCCTGTGCGTACATATCGGCATCATTTGCGTGCCGCCGAAAAGCGCACAGGAAGTGTGTGACAGACTTGTTGCCTGCGGTATTCGTGCCATATGGAATTTTGCGCCGACGCATTTGACCGTTCCCGACGGGGTGTTGTTGCAAAACGAAAATATGGCGTCCTCGCTGGCGGTTTTGTCAGCGCATTTGAAACAGTCAATGGATTCATCCGAAATCTAAAAAAGGAGACTCAGTACAATGGAACAGGCAAAGACTTACGAAATTGTAGACTCTGTCGAAATGCTTGAAAAGGCATTGAAACGCGTCCGCGAAGCACAGGCGATTTTTGCGACCTATTCGCAGGAGCAGGTGGACAAAATCTTCCGTGCGGCGGCAATCGCGGCGAACAAAGCCCGTATTCCGCTTGCCAAAATGGCGGTGGAAGAAACCGGCATGGGCGTGGTGGAAGATAAGGTTATCAAAAACCACTACGCGGCGGAATATATCTACAATGCGTACAAAGATACAAAAACCTGCGGCGTGATTGAAGAAGACAAAGCGTTCGGCACCAAAAAGATTGCCGAGCCGATTGGTGTTGTGGCGGCGGTTATCCCGACCACGAACCCCACTTCGACCGCGATTTTTAAGACCTTGATTTGCTTGAAGACCCGCAACGGCATTATCATCAGCCCCCACCCGCGTGCAAAGAATTCCACCATTGCCGCGGCGAAAATCGTTTTGGAAGCGGCGGTCAAAGCCGGCGCACCCGAAGGGATTATCGACTGGATTGACATTCCCTCGCTTGAAATGACCAATATGCTGATGAAAGAAGCCGATATTATCCTCGCAACCGGCGGCCCCGGTATGGTGAAAGCAGCGTATTCCAGCGGCAAACCGGCGTTGGGCGTCGGCGCGGGCAACACCCCTGCAATTATCGACGATACCGCCGATATTCTGCTTGCCGTCAACTCCATTATCCACTCCAAAACCTTTGACAACGGTATGATTTGTGCGTCCGAGCAGTCGGTGATTGTGCTGGACAAAGTTTACAAAAAGGTCAAGGACGAATTTGCGGCACGCGGTTGCTATTTCCTCAAAAAAGCCGAACTCGACAAGGTAAGAAAGACCATTATTATCAACGGTGCGCTGAACGCGAAAATCGTCGGGCAGTCCGCCTATAAAATTGCACAACTTGCAGGCGTTACCGTGCCCGAAACCGCAAAAATCTTAATCGGCGAAGTCACAAGCGTGGATTTGTCCGAAGAATTTGCACACGAAAAACTCTCTCCCGTGCTGGCGATGTATAAAGCGAAGGACTTTGAAGATGCGCTCGCAAAAGCCGAACACCTCATTGCTGACGGCGGCTACGGCCACACCTCGTCTGTGTATCTCAACACTGTGACCGAAACCGAAAAGCTTGCAGAATTCGGCGAAAGAATGAAAACCTGCCGCATTCTCGTCAACACGCCGTCTTCGCAGGGCGGTATCGGCGACCTTTACAACTTTAAATTGGCACCGTCGCTGACTTTGGGTTGCGGCTCTTGGGGCGGCAACTCCGTTTCCGAAAATGTCGGTGTGAAACACCTGATCAATATTAAAACCGTTGCCGAAAGAAGGGAAAATATGCTGTGGTTCCGCGCACCCGAAAAGGTGTATTTCAAGAAAGGCTGTCTGCCGGTTGCGCTTGACGAGTTGAAGACCGTAATGGGCAAAAAGAAAGCGTTTATCGTCACCGACTCTTTCCTTTACAACAACGGCTACACCAAATGCATTGAGGAGAAACTCGATGAAATGGGGATTCAGCACACCTGCTTCTATGAAGTTGCGCCCGACCCGACGCTTCAATGCGCAAGAAAGGGTACAGACCAAATGGTGCAGTTCCAGCCCGACACGATTATTGCGGTCGGCGGCGGCTCTGCGATGGACGCAGCGAAAATTATGTGGGTGATGTACGAGCATCCCGATGTGGACTTCTCGGATATGGCGATGGACTTCATGGATATCCGCAAGCGTGTCTACACCTTCCCGAAAATGGGCGAAAAAGCCTACTTCATCGCGGTGCCCACTTCGGCAGGTACCGGCTCCGAGGTTACCCCGTTTGCGATTATTACCGATGCGGACACCGGCGTGAAATGGCCGCTTGCAGACTACGAACTGTTGCCGAATATGGCAATCGTTGATGCCGATATGATGATGAACGCGCCCAAGGGCTTGACCGCCGCCTCCGGTATCGATGCGGTAACGCACGCACTCGAAGCGTATGCGTCCATTATGGCAACCGATTACACCGACGGGCTCGCCATTCGCGCGTTGCAAGTGATTTTCCAATATCTGCCCCGTGCTTACGATAACGGCGCAAACGACCCCGTTGCGCGTGAGAAAATGGGCAATGCCGCCACAATGGCAGGTATGGCGTTCGCCAATGCATTCTTGGGTGTTTGCCACTCCATGGCGCATAAGCTCGGCGCATTCCACCACTTGCCGCACGGCGTTGCAAACGCGCTGTTGATTGACAATGTTCTGCGCTTTAACGCCGCAGAGGTTCCGACCAAAATGGGTACTTTCTCGCAATATGACCATCCGCATACCCTTGCTCGCTACTGTGAAGTCGCAGACGCTTTGGGCGTAACGGGTAAGACGGACGAAGAAAAACTCGAAAATCTCATTGCGAAGATTGACGAACTCAAAGCGCATTGCGGCATTAAAAAGACCATCAAGGAGTACGGCGTAGACGAGAAATACTTCCTTGACACACTTGACGAAATGGTCGAACAGGCGTTTAATGACCAATGCACCGGCGCAAACCCGCGCTATCCGTTGATGTCCGAAATCAAAGAGATGTATCTCAAAGCCTATTACGGTAAATAAAAGGAGGAATTGGTATGAAACTCGAAAAAGTCATTGCAGTCAGAACTTCCAAAACCGTTTATAAAGACGGTGACCGTGCGATTAAGGTTTTTGATGAAGACTATAAAAAGTCCGACATTTTGAATGAAGCGCTCAATCAGGCGCGCGTGGAGGAAACGGGCTTACCGATTCCGAAGTTGTTGGAGGTCGGCGTTGTAGACGGCAAATGGGCGATTGCTTCGGAATTCATCAAAGGCAAAACCCTCGGCCGCTTAATGGAGGAAAATCCCGATAAACTCGACGAATACCTCAATTTGTTTGTGGATATTCAACTGCAAATCCACAGCCAAAAAGCGCCGCTGCTCAATAAATTAAAAGACAAAATGAACCGCAAAATTTCCGAAACCGATTTGGACGCGACCACCCGCTATGAGTTGCATACCCGCTTAGAGGGTATGCCCAAGCACAACAAGGTTTGCCACGGCGATTTCCGCCCGAGCAATGTCATTGTCGGCGAGGACGGCGTGAATTACATTATCGACTGGTCACACGCCACGCAGGGCAACGCTTCCGCAGACGCGGCAAGAACCTATCTGTGCTTCTATTTGAAGGGCGAAACCGAAACCGCCGAGAAATATCTCGACCTGTTCTGCGAAAAGAGTGATACGGCGAAGCAGTATGTGCAGAAATGGTTGCCGATTGTCGCCGCCTCGCAGAGCGTCAAGCGCAAACCCGAAGAAAAAGAATTGCTTACCCGTTGGCTCGATGTTGTCGACTACGAATAATTTTTCAAAAAAATCAGAAGGAGACTTTGCAATGAAAGTTACAGTTTGCATCGGAAGTTCATGCCATTTGAAAGGCTCGCGCCAAATCGTGGAACGCTTGCAGGCGCTGGTTGCCGAAAATGATTTGAAAGAAAAGGTAGAGCTCAGCGGCAAATTCTGCATGGGCAACTGCCAAAACGGCGTTTGCGTTACGGTTGACGATGAACTGTTCTCGGTTTCTCCCGAAACGGTGGACGAATTTTTCCAAACCAACATTTTAGCAAAGGTCTGATTTCTCTCGACAGCGTGCGGCAGTTTTCCCGCGCGCTGTCGGTTGTTTTATGTTGTGGGAAAATTCTGTCCATTCGGAGGAACAACTATGGCAAATTACATTAAACTGAAAAAATCGAACTGCAAAAACTGCTACAAATGTATCCGCAACTGCCCTGTGAAATCCATCAGTTTTTCGGGCACACAGGCGCAGATTGTCGAAGATGAGTGCGTGCTGTGCGGTATGTGCTTTGTTGCGTGTCCGCAAAACGCCAAGGAAATCCGCAACGATGTCGAAAGCGCGAAAGCGTTGCTCAAAGGCGACGCACCTGTCTATGTCAGCATTGCGCCGTCCTTTGCGGCGAATTACGAGGGCGTCAGTATGGCGTCTATGCGCAAAGCGCTTATGGATTTAGGCTTTGCAGGGGCGGAGGAGACTGCTATCGGGGCAACCGTGGTCAAAAACGAGTATGACCGTATGGTCAATCTCGCACAGCAGGATGTCATTATCGGCACTTGCTGTCACACGGTCAATCTGCTCATCCAAAAGCATTTCACCGAGGCGCTCCCGTATCTTGCAAAAGTGCAGTCGCCGATGCAGGTGCATTGCGAACTGCTCAAAAAGGAGCACCCCGACGCAAAGACGGTGTTCATTGGCCCGTGCATTTCCAAAAAAGCCGAGGGTGAGGATTACGAAGGCATTGTCGACTGTGTTTTGACCTTTGAAGAATTAGACGATTGGATGCAAGCCGAAAATGTCACCTTTGAACCGTTGGAGGATACCGACGGCAAGGCGGGCAAAGCGCGCTTTTTCCCGACTTCGGGCGGCATTTTAAAGTCGATGCTCTGCGAAAACAACGATTACAGTTATCTCGCGGTGGACGGTATGTCCTCGTGTATTCACGCGATTAAAGATATTATCGACGGCAATATTCACCATTGCTTTATCGAAATGTCCGCTTGCCCCGGCAGTTGTATCGGCGGCCCTGCCATGAACAAGAGCCACCGCGCGCCTGTCAAGGGCTATATGGCGGTGGAAAAATTCGCAAAACAGGCAAACGGCGGCGATTTCGAGGTCGAACAGCCCGACAGCGCGGATATTTCCAAAAACCTGATTTATTTAAAGAAAGACAAACCCAAAGCGGGCAGCCGCGCGATTGAAGAAATCTTACATAAAATGGGCAAAATGCGCCCCGAGGATGAACTTAACTGCGGCTCGTGCGGGTACAATACCTGCCGCGAAAAAGCGCAGGCGGTTTTGGACGGCAAAGCGGATTTGTCAATGTGTCTGCCGTTCTTAAAGGATAAAGCGGAAACCTTCTCCGACAACATTATTCACAACACGCCCAACGGCATTCTCATTTTGAATGAAGAAATGGAAGTCCAACAGATTAACGCCGCCGCGCGCAAAATTCTCAACATTCGCAACCAAAACGATGTGTTGGGTGAGCCCGTTGTGCGCATTATGGAGCCGTTTGATTTTATCGAGGTGCTGTCAAGCGGTATCGGAATTCACGACAAACGCGTGTACCTTGCCGAATACAACAAATATATCGAAGAAACCATCATCTACGACCGTATGTATCATATTTTGATGTGCATTATGCGTGACATCACGGCAGAGGAAGAGGAAAAGGCGAAAAAAGAGGAAATGAGCCGCCACACGATTGAAGTGACCGATAAAGTCATTGAAAAACAAATGCGTATCGTGCAGGAGATTGCCTCTCTGCTCGGCGAAACCACGGCGGAAACCAAAATCGCCCTGACCAATCTCAAGGAGTCGCTGAAAGATGAATAACTTATGTACCGACATCGGCTATCAAAGTGTTAATAAATTCGGCGAGCAACTTTGCGGAGACCGAGTAGAGATGATTGAGCAAGGCGGCGACAATTATGTGGTCGTTTTGGCGGACGGTCTCGGCAGCGGCGTAAAAGCCAATATCCTTTCCACGCTGACCTCGAAAATCATTTCCACCATGATGGCAAACGGTATGAGCCTGGAAAACTGCGTCGAAACGATTGCCGCCACCTTGCCGATTTGCGAGGTGCGCAAGGTAGCCTATTCCACATTTACCATTGTTCGCACCATTGACAACCGCGAGGCGGAAATTATACAATATGATAACCCACAACTGATTATGCTCAGGGATGGGAAAAATTACGATTACCCGAAAACCGCAATGGAAATCGGCGGCAAAATGATTTACAAAACCAAAGTCGATTTGCGTCAAAACGATTTTCTGGTGTTCACAAGCGACGGTGCGATTTGGGCAGGCGTCGGCACTTCTATGAATTTCGGTTGGGAACGCGACCAGATTATTGAATTTTTGGAAAAAATGTACAATCCGGAATTCACGGCAAAAACCATGTCTGCACTGCTTTTGGACGAGTGTTGCCGTCTGTACGGCGGCAAACCCGGCGACGACACCACCGTTTGCACTGTAAAAATCCGCGAACGCAAAAGCGTTAATTTGATGTTAGGCCCGCCGCGCGACCCGAAAGATGTCAACAAAATGATGTCTCTGTTTTTCGCAAAAGAGGGCAAGCACATTGTCTGCGGCGGTACAACTTCCACGCTTGCGGGCGAATTTTTGGGCAAACCCGTCGAAACGCTCCTTGACTATATCGACCCTGAAATCCCGCCGATTGCCAAAATCGAGGGCGTGGATTTGGTCACGGAGGGCGTTATCACATTAAGCCGTGTATTAGAACAGGCGAAATCCTATCACGATGCCGATGCGATTTATGCCGATTGGAATGTCAAGCAGGACGGCGCTTCCTTGATTTCGCGTATGCTGTTTGAGGAGGCAACCGACATCAACTTCTTTGTCGGCAGGGCGATTAACCCCGCCCACCAAAACCCGAATTTGCCCATCACCTTTAACATCAAAATGCATTTGGTGGAGGAATTGTCGGAGCTTTTGAAAAATATGGGCAAGCGCGTGAAGGTCAGTTATTTTTAAAGGAGAACGATATGGGAAAAGAAGGCAGAAAATTTGATACCAAAATTCAGCATCTGAAATATAAGGTACTGCGCGAAGTGGCGAGAATTGCGTTCGAGGGGGACGAATTTGAGCTTGCCAACAGTTTTAACGATATTGCAAAGGTTGTTGCGCCCGGCCCCAAAGCGACCATGCGTTGCTGTATTTATAAAGAGCGTGCCATTATTGCCGAGCGCATCAAAATGGCGTGCGGCGGTGATAAAACCAACCCCAATGTAATTGAAGTGATTGACATTGCCTGCGACGAATGTCCGGCTTCCGGCTATCAGGTGTCGCACGATTGCCGCGGCTGTATTGCGCACCGCTGTGAAGATGTCTGTAAAAAGGACGCAATTACCTTTGATGAAAACCAAAAGGCGCATATTGACAAATCCAAATGTGTGGACTGCGGCGCGTGCGCCAAGGTCTGCCCGTATTCCGCGATTTCCAATTACAAGCGCCCGTGCGAAAAAGCGTGCAAGGTCAAAGCCATTTCGATGAAAAACGATGAAATGCGCGCGGCGCACATCAACAACGACAAGTGCATTTCCTGCGGTGCGTGCGAATATATGTGCCCGTTCGGCGCGATTGTCGATAAATCGTATATTCTCGATGTCATCAGCATTCTCAAAAAGAGTGAAAAGAATACCAAATACAAAACCTACGCGGTGGTAGCCCCCTCGATTTCGAGCCAATTCATTTACGCCAAATTGGGGCAGGTGATTTCCGCGATTAAAGAATTGGGCTTTTACAGCGTGGTCGAAGCGGCGCTCGGTGCGGACATTGTTTCGTATTATGAGGCGCAGGAACTCGCCGAAAAAGGCTTTTTGACAAGCTCCTGCTGTCCTGCGTTTGTGGACTATATCCACAAGAGCTTCCCACAGCTTGCCGACAAGATTTCGCACAACCTTTCTCCGATGGCGGCGATTGCGAAGTATATCAAAGACAACGACCCCGACTGCAAAATTGTCTTTATCGGGCCGTGCACCGCCAAGAAAAAGGAAATTCAGCAAGAGCGCGTCGGTGCGGTGATTGACTCCGTTTTGACCTTTGAGGAATTGCAGGCGCTGTTTGACAGCCGCGACATTGACCTGTCCGCACTGCCCGAAGATGTTTTGGACAATGCTTCGTATTTCGGCAGAATTTTTGCTCGCAGCGGCGGACTTCGGGACGCTGTGGAGCAGTCCATCAAAGAGCAGAATTTGGATGTAGACTATAACCCCATTGCCTGTGACGGGATTGAGGAATGCCGTTTGGCGCTGCTCAAAGCCAACAAAGGGGTGCTTCCCCACAACTTTATCGAGGGTATGGCGTGCGTCGGCGGCTGTATCGGCGGCGCAGGCTGTTTAACCCACGAGGCGCGCGACAAAGCCGAGGTCGATAAATACGGCAGAGAGGCAATGGAAAAAACCATCACCGATGCTATCAGCGTGTTGAAATAAGCAAATAAATGTATATTTAAAGCGGCAGTGCATTGCGCATTGCCGCTTTTTGTATAAACTTAGAAATTTTTGCCAATCCTTTCTTTGCAAGACGAAAAATCTTGCGAGAAAGGATTGAAACATATATGCAATATTTGAAACAGAAAGAAATTCGCCGCAAATTGGAACTCTCTTTGCTTTGCGGACTGATTATCACCGTTGTATTGAGCATTACCTCGTTCGGTGCCTCTTGTGGCAATATCCGAAACGAGGTTTTGCGTATGCATGTCATCGCAAATTCCGACTCCGAGGAAGACCAAGCCGTCAAACGCAAAGTGCGCGACGCGGTACTCGCGGCAGGCAAAGATTTATTTGACGGCTCTGTCACCGCCGCCGAAGCCGAAACCGTTTTAGACAGCAAAAAACAGACTTTGCAACAAGCCGCCGAAACGGTTTTGCGTGAAAACGGCTTTTCCTACGGTGTGCGTGTCGAAATCGGCAAGGATTTTTTCAATACCCGCACCTATGACGGCAAAGTCACCCTGCCCGCAGGCGAATACGAAGCCGTGCGCGTGATTTTGGGCGAGGGGAAAGGGCAAAATTGGTGGTGCGTGATGTTTCCGCCGCTGTGTCTCCCCGCCGCCGAGGCAGAGGCGGAGATGGGCGATGTGCTCCCCGAACACGAAGCGGAAATCACCGAACGCAACCCCCGTTATGAAGCACGGTTTAAAATCATAGAGCTGTTTGAAAAGCTGTCTGAAAAAACGCGGGCGGAATAACGCGAACAGGCGCGTGTTTTACCTTGACTTTTCTGCGGTTTTTGTTATAATCTATTTGACAAAAATACGCGGAGGGTACAACCAGTGTTGAAATACAATATTATTCCGAAGCCGAACCGTTACCAGTCACTTGAAGGGGCATATACCGTTTCTTCGGGCACCGAGGTACTGTGTGCACAGCCGTTTGTCACGGCGGGTAATTTTATTACGGAATATTTAAAAACGAAGCCTGTCTCGGGCGAAGGTGCCATTAAATTCCGCAAGGTTGACGGGATGTCTCCCGAAAGCTATACTTTAAAAGTATCAAATGACGGGATTACCGTCACCGCCTCCGACGAACGCGGCGCATTTTACGGTGCCGTTACCTTAAAAATGATTTTGATGCAGGCGCAAAAGCAGGGCGGCAAAGCCACCGTTAACGCGCTGTTGATTGAAGATAAGCCGCACTACGGCTACCGCGGTTTGCAAATGGACGAAAGCCGCCACTTCTTCGGCAAAGAGGTTGTCAAGCGTGTGCTTGACCAAATGGCCATGCTCAAACTCAATACACTGCATTGGCATTTGTCCGATGACCAAGGCTTCCGCATTGAAAGCAAGGTCTTTCCGCTACTCAACGAAATCGGTTCCCGCCGCCAATACGCAGGCTTTAAGGGTATGGGGCTTGACTATCGCGGAGAGGAATATTTCCACTATTACACACAGGACGAAATCCGCGAAATCGTTGCCTACGCGAAAAAACGCTATATTGATGTCATTCCCGAAATTGACCTTCCCGGGCATACCAGTGCGATTTTGGCGGCCTACCCCGAACTTTCCTGCAAAGGCGAAGAAACTGCCGTCAAGTGTGAAAACGGTATTTTTGAAGAAATCCTGTGCGCAGGGAGCGAGGCGGTTTACGATTTTCTCGACAAGCTGTTTGCCGAAATCTGCCCGCTGTTTGAAAGCCGCTATTTCCATATCGGCGGCGACGAAGCCGCAAAGGGGCATAAGATTTGGGATACCTGCCCGAAATGTCAGGCGGTGTTAAAAGAACAGGGCTTAAAGGACGCCAAGGAGTTGCAGGGCTATTTTATGTCCCGCGCCAACGAAATTATCAAAAAATACGGCAAAACCGCCATTGCGTGGAATGACTGCATTAACGACAGCTTTGATGAAAGCATTGTCTGTCAGTATTGGATTTCCCACAACCTCGGCGCGGTGCGCAAACAGGCATATAAGCGCGATTTGATTATGTCGCCCGACAGCTATTTTTATTTCGATGTGAAATATGCGCGAATCCCGCTGAAAAAAGTCTATAAATTTAACGAAGTCAAAGCGGGATTCGGCAAACCCGGTCAGCGTATTCGCGGCATTGAGTGCGAGCATTGGTCGGAATGGATAGACACCGAGGAGGCGTTGCAGTTTGCGATGTTCCCGCGTGCCGTTGCTTTCGCGGAGGTCGCATGGACGGAACTCGAAAACCGCCGTTATAAGGATTTCAAAAAACGCTTGGCGTGGTATAAAACCTATATGCAGAAAAAGGGGATTCACTACTCCCGCGTGGAAAAACGCACTTGGGGCGTAAAAGCCTTACCGATTTACCATCTCGGCAAGGACGGGAAAGAATATCAAAAGAGCGAAGCGTTGAAAGCAAAAGAAAATTAAGGAGTAAACATAACAATGTCTGAATTTATTTTATCCTGTTGTTCCACGGCGGATATGCCGCTGGAATTCTTCCAAACCCGCAATGTACAGTTGGTTTGTTTCCATTTTACGATGGACGGTACGGAATATGCCGATGACCTCGGGCAATCCATTCCGTTTGATGAATTTTATCAGCGTATTGCCGACGGCGCCGAGCCGACAACCTCGCAGGTCAATGTCCAGCAGTATATTGAATTTTTTGAGCCGTTTTTAAAAGAGGGCAAAGATATTTTGCATATCGTTTTTTCAAGCGGCCTTTCCGGTTCGTACAATTCCGCTTGCATTGCGCGCGATACGCTCGAAGAGCAATATCCCGACAATAAAATCTACCTGGTGGACTCCCTTGCGGCGTCCTCGGGCTACGGGCTTTTGGTCGATACTGCGGCGGATATGCGCGACAGCGGCAAATCCGCCGAGGAAATCGTTGCGTGGCTGGAAGAAAATAAACTGCATTTGCACCATTGGTTTTTCTCGACCGACTTAACAAGCTACATCCGCGGCGGCAGAGTTTCGCCGGTTGCGGGCTTTTTCGGCACGATGCTTAAAATCTGCCCGCTTTTGAATGTCAATAACGAGGGTAAACTCATTCCGCGCCAAAAATGCCGTGGGAAGTCAAAAGCCATTGATGAAATTGTTTCCAAAATGGTCGAACACGCCGAAGGCGGTTTAGACTATTCCGGAAAATGCTTTATTTCCAATTCCGCTTGCCTTGCAGACGCCGAAGCGGTGGCTTCGCGCGTGGAGGAAACCTTTAAAAACTTAAACGGCAAAGTGATGATAAACAATATCGGCACGGTCATCGGTTCCCACACAGGCCCCGGTACGGTCGCATTGTTCTTCTACGGCGACGAACGCGGCGAATAATCCATATGACACGCATTTTGTTTGTCTGCCACGGCAACATTTGCCGCAGTCCGATGGCGGAATTTGTATTTAAGGATTTGGCGCAAAAACAGGGCGTTGCCGACCGCTTTTTCGTGCAGTCTGCGGCGACCAGCAGTGAGGAAATCTGCGGTACGGTGGGCAATCCTGTGTACCCGCCCGCCCGTGCGCAGTTAGAAAAGCACGGCATTTCCTGCGCGGGGAAACGCGCCGAGCAACTGCGAAAAGATGATTACGACCGATACGATTTGTTCGTCTGTATGGATGACAACAATATGCGGAATATCGGGTATATTTTCCCGAAAGACCCGCAGAAAAAGATTTGCAAATTGCTTGATTTCACAAGTCACGGCGGCAATGTTGCCGACCCGTGGTATACGCGCGATTTCGACCAAGCATACCGCGATATTTTTGACGGCTGTTCTGCGCTTTTGGAAACGCTGTTACAAGAAAAATAAGACACTGTGCAGGCGCAATACTGTTGCGCTTGCATTGCTTTTTAGGAGAAAAACCAATGCAGAAAAAACTACACTATTTCTATGTCTTTGCCGCAGGCGCGCTGTGGGGCATCATCAGTTTGTTTTTAAAACCTTTATTGGATATGGGCTTTTCACAAATGCAAACCGTTACACTTCGCTGCTTACTTGCGGCGGCGGTGTTGGGGATTTATATGCTTCTAAAAGACAAAAGCCTGTTCCGCTTTCATTTACGGGATATTTGGTGCTTTCTCGGCACGGGGCTTTTAAGCCTTTTGTTTTTCAGCGTGTGCTACTTTTATTCCATGACCTACAACGGCGTTTGCGTGGCGGTGATTTTGCTGTATACTTCGCCCGTGTTTGTGATGCTGTTGTCTTTGCTGTTATTCAAAGAAAAGATTACATACAAAAAACTGATTGCCGTCGCCCTTACAATCGTGGGTTGTGTGTTGGTCAGCGGCGTTGCGGGCGGGCAGTCTATCGGCATTTTGGGCATTGTGCTCGGCATATGCTCCGGGCTTGGCTATGCGCTGTACAGCATTTTCAGCCGCTATGCGTTGCAAAAAAACTATCACAGTATGACCATTTCGTTTTACACCTTTCTGTTTTGCGGTCTCGGCTGTCTGCCGTTTGCAAAGCCTGTTTCGATGGTCGCAAGCCTTACGCCGAAATCGGTTTTTCTGGCGCTTGGATTGGGCGTCATTTGCTGTGTTTTGCCGTATCTTTTCTATACCAAAGGCTTGGAAACTGTCGATAATACCCGCGCGTCTGTGATTGTTGCGGTGGAGCCCGTGGTCGCGTCGCTGATTGGGATTTTTGTGTATCACGAAAGCGTTACGGCTTTAAAAATTGCGGGCGTTGTGCTCGTGCTTGCGGCGGTTTTAATATGCAGTACGGCATCCGCCGTGCCGCAAAATGCGGATGAAAAAGGAGCGTAAGCGAATGTCTAAACAGATTTTGCTGATTGCCACGGGCGGTACTATCGCCGCAGGGGAAACCGCAAACGGGCTTGCACCGCAGTTGCAGGCAGAGGCACTTTTGCGCTTTGTGCCTGAAATTCAAACGCTGTGTACGGTGACCGCCATACAGCTTTGCGCGCTTGACAGTACCGACATTACGCCCGACCTATGGCTTAAAATCGCCGATTGTATCGAGAAAAACTATGCGCAGGTTGATGGTTTTGTCATTACGCACGGAACAGATACCCTTGCCTTCACCGCGGCGGCGCTCTCATATTTGATACAAGAAAGCGGGAAGCCCGTGGTACTTACGGGCGCGCAAAATCCGATAGATACGGACGGCTCCGACGCACCGAAAAATCTTTTAGACGCGTTTTTGTACGCCGTTTCGGGCGCGGGCGGCGTGTCGGTCGTATTCGGCGGACGGGTGATTGCGGGCACGCGCGCCAAAAAACTGTATACGCGCAGTAGTGCGGCATTTGCAAGCGTCAATTTTCCGTATTTCGCCGAAATTGCGGACGGCGAAATCCGAACTGCTTTGCCACCGCAAAACAAAACAAAGGACAATCCAGAGTTTTATCACGAATTAAACACGCGTGTTGCCGTGTTTACCTGTATACCGGGTGTTTCGGCAAAAACCTTGCTTGCCGTGGCGGAGTCCTGCGACGGTTTGATTTTGGAAACCTACGGGTTGGGCGGTGTACCCGCAAATTTAGTCGATACGGTCGCGCAAATCGTAAAAAGCGGCAAAACCGTCGCGGTTGGCACGCAGGTCTTGTACGAGGGCACGGATATGTCCGTTTATGCGGTCGGCAAAAGGGCAAAAACCGATTTGCAGTTGTTGGAACTTTGCGATATGACCACCGAAGCCGCCGCCGCGAAACTGATGTGGATATTGCCGCAAACCGACAACCCCGCCGAAGTGCGCCGCCTGTTTGAAACGCCGATAGCTTTTGACCGCCGCGAATCGTAAATCGTAGGTTCCCTTTGCAGAACAGCATTTTCCAATTCTTTCGATTGGAACTGTTATCGTGTAGGGAACGACCTTAGTGTCGTTTCGCGAAATCATATCGAAATTTACGGGGCGGGGCTCCGCGCCCGCCCGTTATTCCTCCCTCTGATGAGGGAGGTGGCACGGCGTAGCCGTGACGGAGGGAGAGAAACGAAAAAAATCTCTCCCCCAGTCAAATGCTACGCATATGACAGCCCCCTCTCGGAGGGGGCAAAAACGGCGGGATCAGAATTCTCCGAATTCAGGCACCTTGCGGCGGGAGCAAGCCCCCGCCCTACCCTAAAAATACATTTCGTGCGTAGGGAACGGTCTTGACCGTTCCGCGAAATAACATCAAACCTTACGGGGCGGTCGCACAAGGATCCAACGCACACAATCAATTTTACGCGTAGGGGACGGTCTTGCTCATTCCGCAAATGCTCCCACCGTGAACCCGATCGCAAAACAGCCGAGAATGTTTTTACATTCTCGGCTGTTTTTATCCCTCCGTCACGGGTGGAATAAAGTTTTCAATCGCTTTACGCAGCTTGGGGTGATGAATGACAAAGTGAATGGCGGGGGATTTGCCTTTTGAAACCATAGCCCATTTTCCCTCGTGCATATTGATTTGCAGATTGCGGAATGTATACGAAGCGGTTTGATTGAAGTTGTAATTCGGATGGCTTTCGGCAAACTGCTTTGTTTGCTTTAAGTGTTCTTGATATTCTTCGTATGTATAGAAAATGTCTTGCTCATAAAACATGCCGGAAAGGGAAAGTGTCATCGGATAGTCGGCATATTCTGCTTCGGAAAGACAGGCAACTTCGTCCGTAACGGTTTCGGTTTTCAGAACTTCCTCGACGGTCTGTCGGTACATGTCGGCATAGGCGAGTATGGCAGATTTATCGGCTTCGGTAAGCCCTTTGCGCGTTAAAAACTGCTGTAAATACTGCCTGTCCATTGTATACAGCGGCAATGCGGATAAAATGCTTCTCCGCTTGCCGGGCGTATGCGTGTCGGCGAGCAGGAACGCTTTGAATTCCTGCATATTTTCCGCGCGGTAAATGTGCATCAGCGGTTGTGCGTTTTGCAATAGTTCTTCGGCACGCTTGCGGTAATAGGCAACTTCGTCTTTGTTTTTGGTCAAATAATACTTGCCGTCACTGTGAAAGCCGGCGATAGCCTCTCCGGAGAGTGCCGCCGTACCGGATACTTTCAAAAAGTGCAGAAAAACATTGTTTTGCGCATCTTTGAGATAATACGGCGAAATCTGCCCCGTCATATACATCGGGATCCAACTTTCTAAGCCCAGCATCATTTCTTCAAAGGAACGGTCTAAATTATGGATTTGATTTAAATGCAATCCCTTTTTCAGCATCATAGCCATGCCGAACATCCACTTTTTCGGGAATTCGGCGTCTTGCGCCATTTCCGCCATTGTACATAATGACAGGCACCATGGATTTGGAGAGAACGGTGGCTTTCAAAAAATCCAACTCACTGTCCATCATCTCTTTTAATCCGAAGTAGGTTTTCGAGGTCGGCAGTTGAAACGGGAAAGAGGGGACTTTCATCTCATCAAAATGAATGGCTTTGATAAATTCATTCAAATCAAATGTATTCAGTTTG
>JBJEPV010000012.1:15546-17364 GCA_051881415.1 Candidatus Fimenecus sp. | reverse complement strand
ACATTGGATAAAGCGCTGGAAAAACACGGGCTTTCGAGATATGCGTTGGCGAAAAGAACGGGGATACAATATCAAATCATAGACAATTATTATAAAAACAAAGTAAAAAGATACGACAGTTATGTGCTGGACAGAATTTGTGAAGCATTAGGCTGTCAAATTTCAGATATCATCGAGTATAAAAAATAAAAGCAGAGCAACCTTGATGCTCTGCTTTTTTCTTGCTGTTTTGTGTTGGGCGAATTCCAATGCAACGCTCAATTCCCGAGCAGTTTTGCAATATCCGCGCTCTTTAATACCTTGCCCCGGGACACAACTTTCTCGTTTACCACAAGCGCGGGCATGCTCATAACGCCGTATTCCATAATTTTTTGCATATCGGTGATATATTCCACTTCTGTGCCGAGCCCCATTGCACTTACCGCTTGCTTTGCGTTTTCAAACAGTTCGCGGCAGGATTTGCACCCCGCACCCAAGACTTTTATGCTTGAAATACCGCCCTCTGCTTTTTCACGGCAGTTTTCGGTTTCTCCGCTTTGCTGTGCGTTGCAGCAGCAAGAGGGAGTTGCCTTCTTTTCTTCTTTTTTCTTTACGCGAACAAAAAATGCCATAATCAATTACCTCCGAAAATTTAAATCAGTATTGGTTGTATAAAATTGAAAAAGTAGCCGACAAGGATAATCCCCACTGTGCAAATCGCAATGAAAATCCCCAGCAGTTTGGGTTTAACTGCCTTGCGAAGCAGTATCATGGACGGCAGAGAAAGGGTTGTAACCGCCATCATAAAGGAAAGGACAACGCCGAGGAGCGCGCCCTTCGCCAACAACGCCTCGGCAATGGGGATTGTGCCGAAAATATCGGCATACATCGGCACGCCCGCAACGGTGGCAAGAATAACGCCCAGGGGATTGCTGTTGCCGAGTGCTTTCACAATCAAATCTTCGGGAATCCAGTTGTGAATCACTGCGCCGATACCCACGCCGATCAGCACATAGGGGAATACTTTTTTCGCGGTGAAAAGCACCTGACCCCAAGCATATTTTATTCGGTCTTTAAAGTGCAATTCCTCTTGCGGTGCGTCAATAGAGTTCCCGTTTCGTATAAATTCCTCCACCTGATTTTCAAGGTGGAGTTTTTCAATCAGCGTACCGCCGAGCACGGCAATCACAAGGCCGAGCAAAACATAGACCGCCGCAACTTTCCACCCGAAAATGCTCATTAACAGGACAAGACTCCCCAAATCCACCATGGGAGAAGAAATCAAAAACGAAAATGTTACGCCAAGTGGTAACCCTGCGCTTGTAAATCCCATAAACAGCGGAATAGACGAGCACGAGCAAAAGGGCGTGACGGTACCCAAAAGCGCCGCCATACAGTTTGCACCGATGCCGTGAAACCGTCCTAAAATCTTTTTTGTCCGTTCGGGCGGGAAAAACGATTGAACATACGAGATAATCAAAATCAAAACGCCCAAAAGCACCATAATCTTGATTGTATCGTAAATGAAAAAGAGGATACTGCCGCCGACTTTGCCTGTTGTATCCAACCCGCAGGCGGTCAGGGCTGAGGTTATCAAGCGATAAAGCCACCCCATCCCGAGGATTTCGTTTTGCAGAAAATTCCATATAGATTGCATATCTTCCATAAAGCCCTCCTTATGTATCGTTGTATTGGGATTTGCATTTGTGTTTCTACGGTAGGGCGGGGGCTTGCCCCCGCCCTACCCTGAAAATTCAATTTCGTGCGTAGGGAACGGTCTTGACCGTTCCGCGAAATTACATCAAAATCCACGGGCGGGCACGGAGACCCGCCCCTACA
>JBJEPV010000012.1:0-15446 GCA_051881415.1 Candidatus Fimenecus sp. | reverse complement strand
CGGTCTTGACCGTTCCGCAAAATTACATCAAATTACGCGGGCGAACGCAGTTCGCTCCTACGGTGTGTTGGGAACGACCTTAGTGTTGTTCCGTAAAATTACATCATAGTTCGCCCCTACGAGTAGGGAACGACCTCAGTGTTGTTCCGCAAAATTACATCACAGTTCGCCCCTGCGAGTAGGGAACGACCGAAGACGCGTTCCGCGAAATTACATCAAAATCCACGGGCGGGCACGGAGACCCGCCCCTACAAACGGGCGTGGAAACCCGCCCCTACAACGGGGCGCCGAGTCGACGCCCCCTACGCTCGTATTGCATTTCGCGCGTAGGGAACGGTCTTGACCGTTCCGCAAAATTACATCAAATTACGCGGGCGAACGCAGTTCGCCCACCTGATTGTCATTCTGAGCCGTCAGGCGAAGAATCTCGTTTCGCATATTTTTATTTTGTGGAGTTTCAAGCCCCTTCGCTTCGCTCAGGATGACAAATCCGGGGTTACCGTTGTCAGCGCTTCTAAGCAATCGGCGGCAAGTTTTGCGCCTTTTGGGGAAATGGAGTAGTGCATCCATTTTCCGTCCTTACGCCCCACAACAACGCCCGAATCACAAAGGATTTTCATATGATGCGACAGCGTAGGCTGTGTAATGTTCAATGCTTCAAGAAGTTTACAGGCGCATTTTTCGCCTGAACGCAGACTTTTTAAAATGCGGACACGGTTTTCGTCGCAAAAAGCCTTGAAAATCAATGCGGTTTGCTTTTCATCCATTTTTACGCCACCTCCCACGGGAAATACGGGTTCAGTATACACGACATATAGATATTTGTCAATGTATTCGTAAAAATATCCAACCGTTCTATGGAAACCGTCTGTGCACCCTTGCTTTTTGGCTGAAAATACAGTATACTTTAAACATATATATGTATTTTTTATGCACAAGCCGTGCGCATTTCAGGAAAGGCAGGTATGCTCTTGGGTTCCGAAAAAGAAACGGTGCAAACACCGAAAAATAAAACCTCAGCGAAAAAGAATGTGTTAACCGTACTGCTCGTGTTGGTCGCCGCCGCGGCGGCAGTCACGGTTTGGTGGCTGTATACCAATCCGCCGCAGGCGAGAACGGAACAAAACAATACGAACATCAGCGAAAGTCTCGATTCCGTGTTGGTGACGCGAAAAATTACCAATATCCCCTTTATGGCGACCGACCTTGACCAAGTGTTTTACACGGCGGACGCGGTGGGCAATATTGTGTATTACGAGCTTGCAAACGGTGAATACACGGAAATTGCGCCGACCGGCACCATGGATTTGACCGTGCCGTTAAGCGGACAGCAAATTCCCGTCAAGATTTCTTATGTGGAGCGCGACGGCATTTTGACCGGGTTCGGGCTGTTTACCTCGGACGGGGCGGACACGGGGGTATACATCTATAATTTCGTGATGTTTAAGGTTTGCAATTTGCCTGCCGCTTACGCGGCGGACGGTAAATGCCTGTTGCTTGCGCACACCAACCAACAAAACGCCTACACTATGGATACCGTTTGGGAAGAAGCGTATGTGCTCAATCGTGCAGACGGTACCACACAACGGTTTTTGAGTGAGAACAACCGCACCCTTGGCATCAACGGCGCGGTGCGTTCGGATTTCTGTATGATTACCGACACGGCGTTGACCGCCCAAACCGCCGTGATTCCGTTTTTATCGGCGCGCGGGCGCGACCAGTCGAATGACGAAAACGCGGCGCTCGATATTTATGTAAAAAACGGGGATAAAGAAACCCTTGCCGCGCAAAACGCGATTGGCAGATATGTAAAGCCGTTGGAAAACGGCGCGTTCGCGTTTATTCGCAAAACCGACGGCGGCTTTGAAACCGTCAAATCCGAAAACGGCACCGAAACCGTCATTTCTTCGTTCTACGCAGGCTTCGGTACGGCGTGTATTCGCAGCGGCGATTGGATTTTGTCGAAAGAAGACGGGCGCGTGTACTCGACCTATGACACGCGTTCCTACACGCCGACGGGCTATAAAATCAATCCGTTGGTATTTGCCGTAAGCCCCGACGAAAAATATATTGTGATGGCGGGCACGGTGGCAAATGCATTGGATTACCAAATCTATGTCTACAACACCGAAACCGGAAAATACGCCACCTTTACGGAAACCAACTATGCAGCGCACAACAATATGCGCTTTTTGGATAACACCACCGTCGCCTACTATGTTCTGAATGTAGACGGGTATGAAAATGTGGTGTTGGATGTATCAAAAATCAAATAAGGAGACTGTATGGCATTGCATTGTAAAGCCGTCCTGTTCGATTTCGACGGCACATTGGTGGACTCCTCCGAGGGGATTTACAAAAGCCTGATGTATGCATTTAAGGCAGACGGCAAACCGATACCCGACGAAGCTACCTTGCGCAAATTTATCGGCCCGCCGATTTATGACAGCTTTAAAAACCTGTTCGGCTACAAGGACGAAAAAATTGACTGGATGATTGCAAAATACCGCGAACGCTACCGCGCAATCGGTTACCGTGAGGTCGAGGTGTACGATGGGATTCCTGCACTGTTAGAACGGTTGCGTCAAAGCGGCATCAAAATCGCCACCGCGTCCTCGAAGCCGACGGTATTTATTGAAAAAATTTTGGAAGAGCGAAATTTGCTTGCCTATTTTGACTATCTCGGCGGCACGGATTTTGACAATATTTCGTCCGACAAAACCAAGATTATTGAAAACGCGATGCGCGCGCTCGGTGTGTCGCCCGCAGAAACGCTGATGGTCGGTGACCGTCTGTTTGATATTCGCGGGGCGAAGGGCGCTTCGGTGCCGTGCATTGCCGTGCTGTACGGTTTCGGCAGCCGCGAGGAATTTTTGGAATACGGCGCGGACTACATTGTCAGCACCCCCAAAGAAATAGAAAATTTGATTTTCGGAGTGTAACAGTATGGCTTCTCCGCTTGCGGACAGACTCCGCCCCGAACAGCTTTCCGATATGGTCGGGCAAACGCATTTGCTCGGCGAAAATATGCCGCTTCGCAACATTGTGGAGTCCGGCACACTGCCCAATATGATTTTTTACGGGCCGTCGGGCACGGGCAAAACCACCTTGGCGCGCATTATCGCCAAAACGACCGACCGCACCTTGCGCAAACTCAACGGCACAAACGCCTCGACGGCGGATATTAAGGAAATTGTCGGGGAACTCGGCACCCTTGCCGCGCCGAACGGCATTCTTTTGTATTTAGACGAAATTCAGTATTTCAACAAAAAGCAACAGCAGTCGCTTTTGGAATACATTGAAAACGGCGCGATTACGCTGATTGCCTCGACGACGGAAAATCCGTATTTTTATGTTTACAGCGCGATTTTAAGCCGTTCTACGGTGTTTGAATTCAAATCGGTCACCCCCGAGGAAATCGTGCCCGCCGTTCGCCGCGCGTTTTTGTTTTTGCAGGCAGAACAGCATATAAAAATCGACTTTACCGACGAAATTTGCCTGCAAATTGCCACAGCCGCGGGCGGCGATGTGCGAAAATCATTGAATTTTGCCGAACTCGCGGTGCTTGCCACCAAGCCCGACGAAAACGGGAATAAGCAAATTACCGCCGAAGCGGTCACGGCCATTACGGGCAACAATACCTTTCACTATGACCGCGCGGGGGACGAGCATTACGATGTGATTTCGGCGTTCCAAAAATCCATGCGCGGGTCTGACCCCGACGCGGCATTGCATTATCTGGCACGGCTGTTGGAGGGCGGCGATTTGCCCTCGGCGGTGCGGCGACTGATGGTGTGTGCGTGCGAAGATGTCGGGCTTGCGTATCCGCAGATTATCCCGATTGTGAAAGCCGCGTGCGATATAGCGCTCGCGGTGGGGTTGCCCGAAGCGAAAATCCCGCTTGCCGACGCAGTAGTGCTGGTGGCGACTTCGCCGAAATCCAACACGGCGCACGACGCGATTTTTGCCGCGTGCGAAGATGTCCAAAAAGGCAACTACGGCCGCATTCCGCGGTGCCTGCAAAATATGCACTATGACGGCGCGGACAACAAAAACAAAGGGCAATTCTATAAATATCCGCACGCATACCCGAACCGTTGGGTGGAGCAGCAGTATATGCCCGATGCACTGTTAGGAAAACAGTATTATCACTTCGGCGACAACCGCACCGAACAGGCGGCAAAAGCATATTGGGACGCCGTGAAAGGGCACACCGAAAAGTAGGAGTTTTACATATGAAAGAAAAAACACCGAAAGAACCGAAAATCCGTTCCGTGCAGTTTAATTTCATCATGAACGCGATTTTGACGATTTCTTCCATCATCTTTCCGATGATTACCTTCCCGTATGCGTCCCGCGTGCTGTCGGTTGCGGGCTACGGCAAGGTTTCCTTTGCGACATCGGTGCTGACCTATTTTGCCATGTTTGCGTCTTTGGGCATTCCCAATTACGGCATTCGCGCGTGCGCGCGGGTGCGTGATGACAAGGTGAAGCTTTCCCGCACGGCGCAGGAGTTAATTATCATCAACCTTGTGACCTCGGCAATTACCTATGCCGCATTTTTTGCGTCGCTTTTCTTTGTGGAGCGCTTCCGGCAGGACAAAACCCTGCTGATCATCAACAGCGTTTCCATCATATTAAATACCCTGGGCGTGACATGGCTTTACTCGGCGCTCGAGCAGTATTCCTACATTACGGTGCGCAACATTCTCTGCAAATTGCTTTCCATTATTTTAATGTTTATTTTCGTGCACAATCCGTCGGATTATATCGTGTACGGCGCGATTGCCATGGTGGCGTCGGGCGGGTCTAATCTGTTGAATTTCCTCAACATTCGCAAGTTGATTATTGTAAAGCCGCTGGGAGATTATCATTTTAAACAGCACTTAAAGCCGATTTTTGTGTTTTTTGCCACCTCGGTTGCCATCAGCGTCTATACAAACCTCGACACCGTCATGCTCGGCTTTATGACCGACGATGTGCAAACAGGGCTTTACAGCGCGTCGGTGAAAGTGAAAAATCTGCTTTGCAGTGTGGTGTCCTCTTTGGGGGCGGTGCTGTTGCCGCGGCTGTCTTTGTATGTGCGCAACGAGGAAACGGACAAGTTTTTTGAAACGCTTTCCAAGGTGCTCAATTTCTTGCTGTTAATCAGTCTGCCGCTGACGGTATATTTCCTGTTTTTTGCGCGGACATCCATTCTTCTGTTTTCGGGCGCGGAATACGAGGCGGCAACGCCTGCGATGCAGCTTTTAATGCCGACCGTATTCTTTATTGCCCTGAGCGGCTTAACAGGCAATCAAATTTTGGTGCCGCTCGGCCGCGAAAAAGCCGTGATGGTATCCGTCATATGCGGTGCGGTGATTGATTTTGGGCTCAACTGGATATTTATTCCGAAATGGGGCGCCGCAGGCGCGGCGGCGGCAACCATGATTGCCGAATTGGTTGTACTTGCAGTGCAGTTGTGCTTTTTGCAAAAAACGGCGTTGCGCGTGGCGCGCGGCGTGAAATACCGCCCGATTTTGATAAGCCTTTTGGGCGCAACGGTTACCGGCTGGCTGTGCCTGCGGTTTTTGCCGATTTCCTCACACTTCTGGATGCTGGCTGTCAGCGCGGTGCTGTTTTTCGGCGTTTACGGCGCGCTGTTGCTTTTGCAAAAGGAAGCGTTTTTAACGGAAAACATACAACTTGCATTGGGCTTTGTCAAAGGAAACTTGAAAAAATAAAGCAGGGGGGAGAGCACATTGAAAAAAGGCTTGAAATCGGTCGCAGGACTGACTGCGGCATGGCTGTTCTTCCTGTGCCTTTTCGGGTGCAGTGCGCCGAAAACACAGGCGGTGCAAAAACCGCTTGCGGGCGACGCACAAAGCTTTGATGACAGCCGCGGCGTATCGGTGCATGACCCCTCGCTGTTTCGTGCCGAGGACGGCACCTATTATGTAACGGGGTCGCACATCGCCTCGGCAAAAAGTGCGGATTTAATCCATTGGAATACCGTTGCAAGCGGTGTGTTTGACAGCAACCGCACTTTGGTTTCGGAGGGGCAAACCCTGCGCGGCGCATATGCAAAGGCATTTGCTTGGTGTGACGGCGCGCAGAATCTTTGGGAACGCACGGACGAAGAATGGGAAACGAATGTCTGGGCGTCGGATATAATTTACAATGCGGCAATGGGCAAGTATTGCTATTACGCCTGTTCCTCGGTTTGGGGGTCAACGGCGTCGGTGATTTGGTTTGCCACATCAGACAGTCCCGAGGGCACATTCACCTTTGCGGACACCCTCGTTTACAGCGGCTTTAACAAGCGGGAGCGTTTGGGTAAACCGCGCAACGAAATGCACTATTCCTTTACCAATCTCGGCGCGCTGATTGAAAACGGCGTGCTTTCCAAAGACGAGGTGGAAAATGCACCGTGGTATAATGAACACGGCGAGTATGACTGCACCTACGGCAAATATCCGAATGCGATTGACCCCGCGCCGTTTTATGATGCGGCGGGCAACCTTTGGCTTGTGTACGGCTCGTTCAGCGGCGGTATTTATGTGATGCCTTTGGTCGAAGAAACGGGCTTGCCCGATTACGCGGCAATGCGCAATACCGAAGGGTATGATTTGTATTTCGGCAAGCAGATTACCTGCACCAACGAGCAGACGGCGAACACGGGCGAAGGACCGTTTATCACCTATGACGCCGAAAGCGGCTATTATTATCTGTTTCTTTCTTACGGCGCATTGGGGGCGCTTGACGGCTACAATATTCGCGAATACCGAAGCGAAACGCCCGACGGCGTGTATTTGGATGCGGCGGGCAAGGACGCGCGCGAAATGCAAAATACGGGTACGCCGATTCTCGGGAATTATCAGTTTTCGGCGGACGCACAGGCGTTCCTGTCGGGCGGGCATTCCTCTTGCCTTGTGGATACGGACGGCAGAATTTTCCAAGCCTATCATCAGCGGTATAATGACGGAGAAGGCGCATTTCATAATGTGCAAATCCACCAAATGCTGCGCACAAGCGACGGTTGGCTGACGATGTTGCCGCTTATGTATACCGGGGAAACCGCCACGGCGGTCAGCCTTGCGGACATTGCGGGCGAATACGAAGCGGTGCTTTTCACGCCCGAACTCCAAACGGCAACCGATTGGAACGGTGTGCAGGCAATTATCCGCCCCACCGAAAAAATGGTGATTGCCGCAGACGGTACGGTGACTTTGGGCGGCAAAACGGGCACTTTGCAGTTGGACGGCGGCGCGTATACCTTTACGCTACGCATAGACGGCGCGGTGTATCACGGCGCTTGCTGTGTCGGCACGCAAAACGGGGCGCAGAAAATGACGCTTTCCGCGCTTTCCGATGCAAACTGCACGCTGTGGGCGGTTGCGAAATAATAAATGACACAAAAAAGAACAGGCAGGTATCCAAAGATACCTGCCTGTTTTCTGTGTTTTGCCTTATTCCTGAATACCAGGAATTTTCGGGAGTTTGTCAAAGCCGACCTGCAAATCTTCGTCGGTCGGAATGTAATCGCGCATCGTGCCCTCAATGTAAGCGGTGTATGCGGTCATATCGAAATAGCCTGTGCCTGTAAGACCGAACAAAATGGTCTTTTCTTCGCCCGTTTCCTTGCATTTCAGCGCTTCGTCAATCGCGCCGCGAATGGCGTGTGCGCTTTCGGGAGCAGGGAGAATGGTTTCGACTTTTGCGAACATTGTCGCGGCCTCAAATACCTTGGTTTGTTCTACCGAAACCGCCTCCATATACCCATCGTGATACAGTTTCGAGAGAATGGGCGACATCCCGTGATAACGAAGTCCGCCTGCGTGGTTGGGCGAGGGCTTAAATTCACAGCCGAGGGTATACATTTTTGCCATCGGGGTAATTTTGCCCGTATCGCAGAAGTCGTAAGCATATTTGCCGCGCGTAAGCGAGGGGCAGGAGGCGGGCTCAACCGCAATAATGCGCGGGTTTGCCTTGCCGGTTAACTTGTCCTGCATAAACGGCGCAATCAAACCGCCGAGGTTCGAGCCGCCGCCCGCACAGCCGATGACAATGTCGGGGTATTCGTCGAGCATTTCCATGGCGGTTTTGGTTTCCAACCCGATAATAGATTGGTGTAACAGCACTTGGTTGAGCACCGAGCCCAACACATAGCGGCACCCGTCTGTGGTGACTGCCTTTTCCACGGCTTCGGAAATCGCCGTGCCCAGCGACCCTGTGTTGTTGGGGTCGGCGGCGAGAATTTTACGGCCTGCCTCGGTGGTGTTGGAGGGGCTCGGGATAATGTCCGCACCGAAGGTACGAATAATCGCCTGACGGAACGGCTTTTGCTCATAGGAGCATTTCACCATATACACCGTCAGCGGCAGGTGGAAATAGGCGCACGCTTCGGAAAGCGCCGTGCCCCACTGCCCCGCGCCCGTTTCGGTGGTGAGCGCGGTCAAGCCTTGCTCTTTGGCGTAATAGGCTTGCGCAATCGCGGAATTTAATTTGTGACTGCCTGAGGTGTTGTTGCCCTCGAATTTGTAATAGATTTTGGCGGGTGTGCCGAGTTCTTTTTCGAGGTTGTACGCGCGAATCAGCGGCGAGGGACGGTAAATTTTATACATTTCCTGCACTTCTTCGGGAATGTCAATATACCGTGTGGTGTTGTCCATTTCCTGATGTGCCAATTCTTTGCAGAATACAGGGTACAAATCCGCCTCCGTGGCGGGTTTGCCCGTAGCGGGGTTAATAATCGGGTCGGGCAGTTCTTTCATATCTGCCCGCAGGTTATACCATTGTTTCGGCATTTGGTCTTCGGTTAAATATACTCTGTGCGGTACTTTTTTCATCATTTTTACTCCTTTTTTACCGTTTGAACAAACGGTTGATTTTTTGATAATATGCGGTGTCAATTTGGTTGACGGTTTCCTCAGTGGTGCGGAACAGCCAGTTGCCGAAGGCTCTGCCCGGCACATTCATACGCGCATCCGAGCCAAAGCCGCAAAGGTCTTGGAACGAAAGCACGGCAAGGCGCGCGGAACTTCTAAACACCGTTTCAATGATTTTGCGGCAGGCGGGACTTTGAAAACCGCCCTCGCCCCAATTTTCGCCGTCAAAGCCGCAATAGTCAAGGGCAAAACGGCGGTCGCGCTCGGTTGCCTCCCACAGCCACGCAAGTAAGGTGGTGTTGTCGTGTGTGCCGGCATAGGCAACGCAGTTTTGCGGGTAATTGTGCGGCAGGTGCGTGCTGTCGCAGTCGGGCGAAAAGCCGAACTGAATGACGCGCATCCCGGGAAATTCGGTCTCCTGCAACAGTTCCACGACATCTTCCCCGAATGTGCCGAGGTCTTCCGCGACAATCGGCACTTCGCCGAACGCGTTGAAAATTGCGTCAAACAGTTTCTTGCCCGGTCCTTTTTCCCACACGCCGGTTTTGGCGGTTTCACTCTCTGCGGGCACGGCCCAATACGAAGCGAACGCGCGGAAATGGTCAATGCGCACCGTGTCATACAATTCGCGTGCGCGGGCAATGCGGTCACACCACCATCGGTAGTTGTCCTTTTCCATTGCCGCCCAGTCATAAAGCGGATTGCCCCACAACTGCCCGTCGGCGGAAAAATAGTCGGGCGGCACGCCCGAAACGCGCTTGCGCACACAGGTACGCGCGTCAATTTCAAATAAATTTCGGTTACTCCACACATCGGCGCTGTCAAAGGACACATAAATCGGCATATCCCCGAGGATTTTCACGCCGTGCTCGTTGGCGAACTGTTTGATTTCGCGCCATTGCGTGTGGGCGATATATTGTTCAAAACAATAGTACTCGTGCAAATCGGCGACTTCTTCTGTATGCTCGACGGCGGTTTCGTAGAAACGGTACGGCTCGTCCCATTCATACCAAGGTGTTCCGCCGAAATGCGCTTTGAAAGCGGCATACAGCGCGTAGTCGCAGCACCATCGGTTTTCCTCTGTGAAGCGGCGCACCTGCGCGCGCAAGGTGTCATCGATATTTTGAAACGCGGCGCGCAACAGTTCGCGGCGGCTGCCCTGGGCAAATTCATAATCCGCCGTGTACGGCGAGCCGTAATACACATTGCGTTCGAGGGTTTTCTTAGAAACAAGCCCCATTTCAAAGATTTTGTCGGGGCAAATATATAAAGGGGAAATCGCAAACGCGGCTTCGGAGGCGTACGGCGAGCCGTAAAAATCCGGCGGCACCAGCGGCAAAACCTGCCAATACGAAAAGCCCATTTCTTTGATTTTTAAAATGAAACGCTTGGTTTCCTCGCCGCAAACGCCGATGCCGTATTGTGACGGCAACGAGGACAGCGCCATCAGTACGCCCGATGCTCTTGTATGCAGCATTGCAATCCCATCTTTCTAAAAAAATATAAAACAAAAAACCTGCCCTTGTAAGCAACAAGGACAGGTTAAACTTTAAAAAACCTGCGGTACCACCTTGATTGACGGCAAATGCCGCCCACCTTTACGGAATACAAACATATCCCTCTTTCTGTAACGGGAAAGCGCCGTTGCATCTTTTCAATGCACCCTCAACGGACCATTTGTCTGCCTCGTGATTGCGTGCCTTCCACCGCCGCACGCTCGCTGAAAATTCGGTTTGCAGTTTTACTTCCGTTTCAACGGTTTAACACATTAAAACACAGATTTTCGGATTTGTCAATCCTTTTTTGGGGGAAATTTACCGAAAATCAAAAAGTTCCTTCGGCGTGATGTTGACAATTCGGCAGAATTTGAACAACACATCTAAGGAAACGCCGACGGTGGCTAATTCAATCGCGCTCATATGACTGCGGTCAATGCCCAACAGCTCCGCAAGCTCCATTTGGGTTAATCCCTGCCGTTTGCGGTAATATGCAATGTTTAATCCGAGCTTTTTGTATTCCGATTGATATGTTTTATCCATACTTCATTTTTTGATACATACAGGCACAGCGCCGCAGTATCGTTCCTTTCCGATTTGCTGGTTTATTCCCCCTATATATTTGCCTCTTTTTTAATTCTATACTGTGTATGAAATAGAATAAACCTTGTAAAACAAGTATTTTGACTATTGACACAAGTCAAAACCCGTTGTATAATGTCGAACAGAGAGCGTGGGGAATACAGACGATGAAAATGCAACGGGCAGTGTATGACGAAATTTTGCAGACTTGCCCTGCCGTTCCGCCAGAATCCGGTGGGTTGCTCGGCGGCAGGGACGGTGTGATTACGCAGTATGTTGCCGATTTAGGGCTCGGGAACGGCTATGACCGCTATGTACCGAATGTGCAAGTTTTCAATGCGGTTCTTGCAGCGTGGCAAAAGGACGGCGTACAGTTTTGCGGGCTGTATCACAGCCATTTTCCGCAAGGGGAGCGCCTTTCCGACGCGGATATTTTTTACATAGAGACCATATTGCGCGCAACGGCGAATGCGGCGGACACGCTGTATTTCCCGCTTATTTTCCCAAAAGAGAAAATGGTTGCCTATCGGGCGGCGCTGTCGGACGGTCAAGTCCAAATACAACCGGACGGTATTACACTTGTGTAACGATATAACCGTTAAAATTTTTAGGAGGACACGAAATGAAACAGGAAACTTGCAAAAAAATCGAATTGCCGCAGGGTGTATTCTGCGGCGGAAACTGCTCGGACTGCCGGTATTTTGAACACAGAAATACGGATTCCAACGGCAGAGGGTACTGTAATTATTACGGGACGCATTACTACCCGTCGGAGCGGCAGGGCTGTCTTTCTTACGAAAGATGGTAAATTGTGTAGCGCCGTTTTGCAAAATACAAAACGGCGGCTTCTGTCTGAGGGATACTAAAATACGGTCATAACGCAGGTTTTGATAATCTGTTCGTATATGGAAAAACGAAATTTTGAAAGGGGAAGTTTAGAGTATGTGGTTTATTGTGATATTTGTTATTATCCTCATTATTGTTGCCGCGGTTGCGTTAAAGAATTTTAACGATAAAGAAAACGAAGCGGAAAAAAAGGGAAGAGCAAAAACTGCAAATGCACAACCCATTGCGAATGTGAACTATGATAGGCAAGTAGAACAACTGCGTTTACAAGAATTGGAAAAAATGCATGCAGAGTTGTTGCCGTATGTACAGCAAATTCCGCCCCCGTTTTTACCGGGCGTCAGCGGAGAAAAAGCGGCGCAAATGCAGAAAGCGTGGAAGGATTTCCTTGTAAAACCGCTGCCGCAGGGGAAAAGCCTATATGGATGCCGTACTTACGGAGAAGTAAAAAATCTCAATAGTGCTGTCGTTCGCAGAGTTGATTTGCTTGACGACGGCACATAACCAAAGAAAGGAAGAAAGGAAAATGTTCAGCAAATTAAAGTACATCTTATTTGATTTCAGCGAAACTTGCAAAAACGATATTTTAT
This sequence comes from Candidatus Fimenecus sp., assembly GCA_051881415.1. Lineage (GTDB taxonomy): Bacteria > Bacillota > Clostridia > Oscillospirales > Acutalibacteraceae > Fimenecus. The sequence goes on along the minus strand of JBJEPV010000012.1, from coordinate 3,065 downwards.
CGGAAACGAAACGAACGATTGTTTTTTTGATTGTCGGTTTAATCGCTTTCCCGTTTATCGGGAAGTCGGAATGGCTCGGCGGCATCGGCGGGCTGTGCCTGTGTGTGTTCGGCTTTATGTGGGGCAGAGCGCTCGTTTCGTCTTTGGCGGGGCTCGGCAGTTTGATAAAAAATGATATGCTGAAATGGATGTTTATCATCATCTTTTTCGGTGTCTGCGTCTTGATTGGTTTCATTTACTTTTTATGGTGTATGGTGAAATTGATTGTGATGGCTGTGCGCAAATAAACGAGAAACGGACAAGCGGAAAGGCGGCGGGTACAATGGGCTATTATGACGGACGCGGCATTTACCGCACCAAAGGTGAGGGCGGTTATGATGCGCGCGGCTATTATCGCGCCCCCGGTGAGGGCGGATACGATTACAGCGGCTATTATCGCACGGCGGGCGAGGGTGGCTATGATGCCCGCGGGTATTACCGTTCCCCCGGTGAGGGCGGGTACGATTGCCAAGGGTATTACCGCGACGGCGTTGAGGGCTGGTCGGTCATTTGTGAATAAACGAAAAAACTGCTGTAAAACAAAGCGTTTTACAGCAGTTTTTCTATGCTTTCTTTTTATTCGGCGTTGTTTTTTCGCTTTTGTTTCTTTTCCGCGCGCTGTTCATATACAAACAGTGCGAAAATCGAAAACACGAGGGAAATGAGCAGTTTGATTGCCGCCATATCGGTCAAAGACGCCCAAAAGAAACTTTCCGCGCCCAAAAGTTCTGCCGAGGTTTTCAGCGGAAAGAAATAGAAACTCAACGCAAGCCAACTCAATAGAAATGTGCCGAAAAAGGTGACGGTTTTAAGAACGGTTTGCTTCATTCGGCAACCGCCTCCTCGTATTGCGGCACGCTGTACGAGAACAGAATTTCGCCGCTTGCGCGGTCAAACGCGGTCAAACCCGTGTCCGACAGGGTGTATACCGTGTCGCCGCTGTAAGTAACGCGCTGAATTTCGTCGCTGTAAACGGAGTAGGTCTCGCCGTTTTGTCGGGATTCGGGCGTATAGGTGTTTGTAATTTTCAGTTCGCCGTTTTCCACCGTTACTGCACTTGCATACGCCGTATTTGTGCCGCGGTTGTTGTATTCGTAAATCGGCACGGCAAATTCGCCGCTGTCCGAAAAGGTGAGGTAGGCTTTGTGGTCGCTTTGCGCCGCGCTGTAAGAATACCCGCTGTTTCCGCCGTACACCAACTTGCTGATTTCTTTGGGATTCTCTTTATCGGATACATCAAACAGCGAAATTTTAATATGCCTCGTTGTGCCGCTTTCTGTGCCGTCCTGCCCCACGCCGATGAGCAAGCCTTCCCCATAGGGGTGCAGATAATTCGAGAAACCGGGGATTTTCAGTTCGCCTGTGATTTCGGGGGCTTCGGGGTCACTTACATCCACTACAAACAGCGGGTCGGTTTGGTAGAAAGTCACGAGATATGCCGTATCCCCCAAAAAGCGCGCGGCGTAAATGTCTTCGCCTTTTGCAATGCCCGAAAGCACCCCGACCGTTTCCAAATCGCGGTTTAACACGGTGAGGATACAGCCGCTTCGGTCTTGCGCCGTGGTCGCAATGCGGTAGTAGCCGTTGTACGCATCCATCGAAAACTGATTGAGCACCGTGCCTTGCACTTTTGCAGAGCCCTTGTAGCACACGCCGTCTGTCAGGTCAAAGGCGTACAGCCGCGTCGTCATATTTTCCACACTGTATGTGACCGTGTCGCCGGCTTCGGAAATGTTCGCTTCCGTTTCGGTGCGCGCCGCAAGCAAGGTGTCGCCGTCGCAGTAAATGTTGCTCCCGCCGCCGAGCACCGCTTTGACTGCGGGCGTTTGGGCGGGATTTTTCGTGTCTATTAAACTGACGGTCAAATACGCGGTGTCATCTACATTTTCGGGCAGTTTCACATCGTGCACGGGGAAACGCATTTTTTCGCCGCCTTGGTAGTAACAGGGCACACAGGCGTTTTTCATATCGGCTTCGTCTTTGTAAATCGGCACATTGTAGTTGGTCAGCAACAGAAGCGTGTCGCCGTTCATTCTCGAAGACAGCTGACTGCCGTCTACGGCGTAAGTGTCTAAGAGCACGGGCGCACTGCGGTCGGAAATATCGTAAATTGCCGCCAGGGTGCGTGCGGCTTGCACATCGTAGGCGTAACAGCCGCGCGCGTAGTCCATACCGCCGTTTTCGGTATCGTTATAAACCGCGGCAAGCACCACCAGCGTGTTTTCACGCACATAGATTTCCGAAACCGAAATGCGTTCGCCCTCGTTTGCCGCAGGCAACTGCGCCGCGGCGGCAAGGGTGATTTTTGTGCGGTCACGAATGTCGAGAATTTCTACGCGCGGCGTGTCTGCGCGCCGTACCAAATACAGATATTCGCCGTCGTTTTTGAGAATGTCCGCCTCGTCGATAGTTTCGACTTGCGTGTTGGTTTCGCCGTGCGAAGCGGCTGTGCCCGTGGCGGCGCCTTCGGTGCCGGGTGCCAAAGCATTGCCGCCGTTAAAGGACTCGGCAACTGCACCGTCGGCGATTTCGTTTGTAAGCGCATATTTTTGCGCACCGAACAGTTGAACGGCATCGTTCCACACATTGCCGCGGTTTTGGGATTTGTACTCTGCCTGCAACGCGGCAAAATAGTCCTCAATTTCCTTGTAATCCGCCGCCGAACGCAAATGGGCATCGTCCAAATCCGCCGAAACGCTTTGTTGCGGTGTTTGCGGCGTTTCCACCCTCGGGGTGTGGTGGAACAGCCGTACGCCGCCGATGCCCGCCAGCACAGCAACCAAAACCGCCGCCGCGGAAACGGAGACAATCCGCGCCGTACGGTGTTTTTTCTTGGTTTGTTGCGTATCTTTCACAAGCGCCGCAATCGCCGCAGGCTGTAAACTTTCGGGCAAATCGGCTTTGGTATCGTTTTGTATTTTTTGGTAAATATCATCATATTTTTTTTGGGATTTCATTTTGCACACTCCTTTTCCGACAAATATGTACGCAGTTTTTCAAGGGATCTGGAAAGCTTGGAGCGTACT
>JBJEPV010000011.1:0-3306 GCA_051881415.1 Candidatus Fimenecus sp. | reverse complement strand
AATATCATCATGAAAAACCTGATGGATTTTTGTATCGGATCAGTGGTGTTTGTGACCCTCGGCTCGGGGCTGATGCTTGCGGAAGATTATGTCGCAGGCGTTATCGGCTTGCCGAACTTGGATATTTTTACAAATTGGGACAATTACAACTGGTCAAGTTTTGTATTTAACCTTGTGTTCTGTGCCACGGCGGCAACGATTGTTTCAGGCGCGATGGCAGAGCGTACCAAATTCAGCGCCTACTGCATTTACAGCGCGGTCATCAGCGCGGTGGTGTATCCGATTGAGGCGGGCTGGGTTTGGAACAGCCAAGGCTGGCTTTATAAACTTGGGTTTATTGACTATGCCGGCTCGGCGGCAATTCATATGGTCGGCGGCACGGCGGCGCTCATCGGCGCGATTTTCCTCGGACCGCGTATCGGCAAATATGTGACCGGCAAAGACGGTAAAAAAGAAGCGCGCGCCATTCCCGGGCATTCTATCACCATCGGCGCACTCGGTGTGTTTATCCTTTGGTTCGGTTGGTACGGCTTCAACGGTGCCGCCGCAACCGACATTGCCACACTCGGCAAAATCTTTGTGACGACGACGCTTGCACCCGCATTTGCTTCCTGTGCAACGATGGCGTTTACTTGGATTAAAAACGGCAAACCCGATGTTTCTATGACCTTGAACGGTTCTTTGGCAGGCCTCGTTGCCATTACCGCAGGTTGTGCGAATGTCGATGCCCTCGGTTCGATTATCATCGGCTTGGTCGCCGGGATTTGGGTTGTCGTTGTTGTGGAAGTCCTCGATTTGAAATTGCACATTGATGACCCCGTCGGTGCAGTCGGCGTGCACTTCGGCAACGGCATTTGGGGTACTTTGGCAGTCGGCCTCTTTTCAACGGACACAGGTCTTTTCTACGGCGGCGGGTTTAGACAGCTCGGCGTGCAGGCACTCGGTGTTGTTGCCATTTTGGCGTATACAACCGTAATGATGCTCATTACATTTACTTTCATTAAAAAATTCCACGGCTTGCGTGTTTCTCCCGAAGAGGAAATCAGCGGTTTGGACAGCGTCGAGCACGGTCTTGCTTCGGCATATGCGGGCTTCGAGTTTGCACTTGACCCGACGCTTGCCGAATATACCGCCGCATCTGCCGAAACACCCGTTCCTGTGGAGGTTGCTGTGCCCGTGACCGATGTTTCCGAACCGAAAACCGCGCCTGCGGACGGCAAAAAGATTACCAAAGTGGAAATCATCTGCAAAGAATCCCGTTTTGAAGCGCTCAAAGCCGCCATGGATGCGGTCGGCATTACGGGTATGACCGTGACGAAGGTGCTCGGTTGCGGGATTCAAAAGGGTAAAATCGGGTATTACCGCGGCGTCAAGATTGAAAGTATGGATTTGAATCCGAAGGTACAAGTAGATATTGTGGTTTCCGCTGTGCCCGTCCGTACTTTGGTTGAGGCGGCAAAGAAAGCCCTTTATACAGGCAACATCGGCGACGGTAAAATTTTCATATACGATGTCGAAAACGTTATCAAGGTTCGTACCGGTGAAGAAGGCTTTGACGCCTTGCAGGGTGACGAGCAGTTTTAAGGAAAGCCCATACATTCGGCGGCGGTAAAACCCGTTGACAATTCCGTTTGACAATTTTATTATCCCTCGCCGCTGCCGAATTGTATGATAGATTTGCCCCTTTTCATTTTAATTTATTGCATAGGAAAAACCGTCGGGGAAATTCCCTCGGCGGTTTTTCCGTTTTATAGGTTTTCGGTTTAGGACTTGCAAGATTTCAAGCCGAAAGCCATATATTTAGGGCAAAAGGGGTGTTGTTATGCTGTGGGAGTTACTGTCGGCAATCGGGTCAAATATGCTGTATTTGCTGTTGCATATTGAGGGTGCGGGCTCATTTCCGAAGCCGCTTTCCGCAAAAGAGGAACGCGCGGCTCTTGAACGCTTTGCGGCGGGGGACACGGCGGCGCGGGATTTGCTGATTGAACACAATCTGCGGTTGGTTGCACACATTATTAAGAAATATTATTCCAATTATGCCGACCAGGACGATTTGATTTCTATCGGTACAATCGGGCTCATAAAGGGGATAAATACCTTTAACGGCGAACGCGGCACGCGCCTTGCGACCTATGCCGCGCGGTGTATTGAAAATCCTATCCGCACATTGCGGCTCTTTTTTCAAAAAATGTAGCAAAAGGCGTATCTTTTTCAAAACCGCAGGCGCCGTGGAGCCTGTTTTCAAGCGTGAATGACAATCTGTTCCTATTTTATCGGCATGCGCAGGAAAAAATAGTGACAAATCCGCTGTATGTGCACAGTTTTTCTGCTGTAACGCCGACGAGAATTGCGGATGCCGAAAATTTCTGCCTGCAACATCCGAATGTATCCGATCTCCATACAACGGCAGACAAACTGCGGTATTACAGATATAAAAAATCCCTGCCACAGCGTGAAATTGCTGATTACGCAGGGATTAGCCGAAGCACCTATATACATTTTGAAGACCCAAAACACGACGATTACCCGATTGATATTTTAACGCGAATTGCACAGATTTTGGGCGTCGAGATAACCGATTTGTTGGACGAGTATAATCGGTTTTTATATGACGGGCAGGGGAGACAGTTGCGCGCCGTTCGTAAGCAACTTCACTTGACGCAATCTGCATTCGGAAAATTAAACAATGTCAGTGAAAATACCGTCAAGCGTTGGGAAAACGAAAGCATAAGAATGACAAAGCCTTTGTGGTTGCGGGTGTTTGCGCACTGTGGGCAACAGAAATAGCCGCCAAAGTCTTTCGGGGCACTATGCTTTTTCGGCACGCAGTTCTTCTTCCACAGAGCGAAGAATTGCCACCTTTTGCGCTTTTGGGCATGGCAGTTGTGCAAGATACCGGCTGACGGCTTCCACATGAACCTCTGCGACTTTTTTATGTAATTCGTTTTTTCCTTGTTCGGTTTTTGGGTAGTGCATAATAATGTCCATTGTGAAGCCTCCTCTCGTTGCTTTTTGTTCCATACTATGTAAATCGGCACGCAAATAGAACTTTCCTGCACAAGCAACAAAAAAGGTCACACCTCGTCGAGAGGTATGACCTAATATGTTTTTCATTTTTGATATATATTATATTATGTATACTATCATGGAATTTTTCCGTTGTCAATACTGTGTGGGGGTGAATACTGAAAAAATCTACCCACAAAAGAAAAACTATATTACAAACAATTCATCCGGTTGAATTTCGCTTTACCGAATGATATAATTTTTCTGATAATAAGCGCTGAGGTAAGAGGATATGAAACA
>JBJEPV010000010.1:0-17639 GCA_051881415.1 Candidatus Fimenecus sp. | reverse complement strand
CCGATCTATATAATGTGAAAGTTTTAAAATGAATTACTTCAAGCGTCCTTCGGGGCGCTTTTCTTATACCAAAACACAAAATCATTCCAAAAAACAGAAAGGAGCGCGCTATGCCGAAAGAAAACAACCTTACCCCGCAACAGGAAATTTTCTGCCAGGAATACATTGTGGACTATAACGGCACGCAGGCGGCAATTCGTGCGGGGTATGCCGAAAAAACAGCCGCGTCGCAGGCATCGAGACTGTTAAAAAATGCAAATGTGCTTTCGCGTGTGCGCGCGATACAAAAAGAACGGCTTGAAAAATTGGCATTGACGCAAGAGGCGGTTTTGCTGAAATTCTTGGAAGTGTATGACCGTTGTATGCAGGTGTCGCCGGTGATGGAGTGGGATTACACAGAACGAAAATATGTGAAAACTGGTGAATATGCATTCGACGCGAAAGGCGCATTGCGGGCGTTGGAGGATATCGGAAAGTATTTGCAGATGTTCACTACAAAGGTGGAGCATTCGGGCAGTATTGAAACGGGCAGCGGTGAACTTGCGTCCATATTGGAACAGTTAAGAGCGTGCCGAAACGAAGCGGACAGTGATGTGCAATGAAACTGTCGCAGAAATATTTGGACTTTTTGCAATCAAGTGCAAAGTTGGAAGTGCTCGAGGGAACAACCTTTGCGGGGAAAACCACAGTAGGAGTGCTGAAATTTATGCTGCGCGTCGCGGAGAGTGAAAAGAAATTCCATGTGCTGTCAGGGCTTGACCTCGGTACGATTGAAAAGAACATCGTCAACGCAGATTTGGGCATTTGCGATATTTTCGGTGCGTCTGTTATCTACAAAGCAAGCGGCGGCGGGAATATCTCCTTACCGCATATTGTTTTCCGACCGACGAAAGCGACGGAAAAGATTATTTATGTACTCGGCTACGATAACAAAGCACGGTGGAAAAAGGCACTCGGCGGACAGTATGGCTGTGTGTATATCGATGAAGCGAATATTGCGGATATGGAATTCGTCCGAGAAATTTCCATTCGGTATGACTATATGCTGATGACCTTAAACCCCGACGCACCCGATTTGCCGATATACGCGGAATATATCAACCACACCCGTCCACTTACACGATGGCGAAGCGGCACACCGGCGGAACTGTTGGCGCAACTGAACGAAGAGCCGAAAGCGGGATTTGTGCATTGGTATTTTACATTTGACGACAATGCGGGACTGACCGCAGAAAAGCGCGAACAACTGCTTACAGGCACGCCGAAAAATTCCAAACTTTATAAAAATAAGATTTTGGGACTGCGCGGCCGTGCAACAGGGCTTGTGTTCGATTTGCAGGAGAAAAACATCATAACCGAGGACGAAGCAAGAAAGTTTGACTTCGTCCTTTTTTCGTGCGGTGTGGATACCTCGTATTCGAGCAAATCTCCCGATAAAATTGCATTTATATTCACGGGATTTACAAAATGCCGTAAAAAAATCACGCTGGATTGTGCCGTGTATAACAACAAAGACCGCAAAACACCGCTGACACCGAGCGATATTCCGCCGCTGTTAACAGATTTTTTGGACTATAACAGCGAAAAGTGGGGGCTTGCGCGTAATGTGTTTATAGATAGTGCAGACCAAGGTACGATTTTGGAATGCCAAAAATACAAGCGGGCGCACGGGCTTTTGTATCAGTTCCAGGGTGCTTGGAAAAAATTGACGGTACTTAATCGCATTAAACTGCAAAGCGGCTGGATGGCGCACGGCGATTATTTGATAGTCGGAGAAAACTGCAAAGACAACATCGACGAACTGAACATTTACAGTTGGCAGGAAGAAAAGGACGAGCCGGAGGACGGAAACGACCACACGATAAATGCCGACCAATATTCTTGGCTGCCGTTCAAAGATAAAATCGGGAGTGTGACAGAAAAATGAAGTTATCCGAAAGGGTGAAAACAATGATACGAAATTGGCTGCAAATTCAGCCCGCACCGCTCGGCGGCGTAACCATACAGGAAACGATGCCATTTGCCATGCGTGCGGCAGAGGGGCTTTTGTGGTATCGCGGTGACGCATCGGAATTAAACCAGTTTTATATGCAAACGGCGAGTGATGCAACCGCGCACGCCCGCTTTTGGGCAACACCGACAAGCGCAAAAGTGCGAAAAGTACACAGCGGTCTGCCTGCTATTCTCATTGATACGCTTGCCTATATCGTAAAAAACGATTTAGACCGTGTCGAGTTTGAAACCGAAGCGGGAAAAGACACCTGGGAAGAAATCACCGACAGAGAAGAATTTCATTTTTTGGATATTGTCGGCGCGGGGATTGTCGGTGCGTTGGCATCCGGCGACGGTGCGTGGAAAATCTCGGTAGATACATCGGTGTCAAAGTACCCGATTGTCGAATTTTACACAGCGGACAAGGTGGAATATATAAGCCGCCACGGGATAGTCAGCGGGATTGATTTCTATACCGACATTCCGCATCGGCACAAGGTATACCGACTGCGTGAGAGATACGAAAAAGGAAGCGTCAACTATACGCTGTTCGACGGAGACCGCGAAGTGGATTTGCAAAGCACGCCGGAAACCGCCGATTTAAAACCGGTTGCTTTTTCGGGCGATTATATGATGGCGGTACCGTTTAAAGTGTTTGACAGCCCGCGTGTTCCCGTGCGCGGCAAGCCTTTGCTTGAAAGCAAGGTGGATGCGCTCGACATGTTTGACGAAATCGTGTCGCAGTGGGTAGACGCGTTTCGGAAAGGCAGAGCACAGAAATACATACCAGAATCCTTAATTCCGCGCGATGTTTTCAACGGAAGTTTGCGGCCAAGCAATCCGTTTGACAACGAATACATATCGGTCGAAACGGCGCTCGGCGAGAATGCACGCAATGACCAAGTACAAGTTGTGCAGCCAGAAATTCGCTATGATGCATTATTGGCAGGGTACACCACTGCCCTTGACTTGTGCCTGCAAGGAATTGTATCACCCGCAACGCTTGGGATTGATGTCGGGAAAATGAGCTCTGCGGACGCACAGCGGGAGAAAAAAGATGTCACTGCGACAACACGCAACAGCATTACGGGAAAACTTGAAACACAACTGCCGAAGTTGATTTCCGCGGTATTGATGACCTACGACAATATGTGCGAACGCAAAATTCTGCAATATGCGCCGCGCGTGTCTTTCGGGGAATATGGTGCGCCAGGATTTGAAAGCCGTGTGGAAACTGTCGGAAAAGCCGCCGCAGCAAACGCCATGAGCATTGAAGCGCAGGTCGAGGAACTGTGGGGCTCAAGCAAGGACAAGGCTTGGATACAGCAAGAGGTTTTGCGCATCAAGCACGAAAAGGGCATTGAGGTGACAGACGAGCCGAAGGTTGGCGATGAGATTGACTTCTGACGAAATTGCAAAAATCTTTTCAGATATAGAGTTGGAACTGATTGCCTCATTAAAGCGTAATTTGGAAGCGCACCGCCGTTGGGAACAGGATTTGGAGTTTGATTGGACGGCGTGGCAATCTCTGAAAATTAAGGCTTTGGAGCGTTTTCGAAAAGAAAACAAAGAAATATTCAAAAAGAAGAAAACCTTAATTTCCAAAGAGACAAGGGTTTTGTTGGAAGAACAATTCCGCGAGGGCGAAAAACGCACGGCAGAGGAAATCGGGGAATTCGGCGAAGCGGAAACGACAAACGAAAATTTCTTTGACATTTGGGACGAAAAACAGGAAAGCCTGATTGAAGAAATCCAAGGCAAAGAAACCACCGTCGAAAAAGCCGCCTTGCGTATGATGGACGATGTATACCGTTCCACGCTTTACAAAGCGGAATTGACGCTTTCGACGGGAAGTGGGAATTTGCAAAAGGCAATCGAAAATGCGGTTGCCGATTTTGCGAAAAAAGGGATAAACTGCATTGAATACAGGGACGGGCGGCGCGTGAACATTGCCGATTATGTGCAAATGGCGTTGCGTACCGCAAACACACGTGCCGCGCTGTTGGGTGGTGGCAAACAGCGTATGGCGCTCGGGATTGATACCGTGCGCGTAAGCACATACAATGCGTGTTCCGAAACCTGCCTGCCGTGGCAGGGCGGTATTTACATAGACGATGTTTTCGCCGAATTTGACGGTGAAATCGTCGGTGACCGCGGAAAAAGCCGAAGCGGCAAGTGGTATATGCTGTTGTCCGTGGCAGTCGCGGCTGGGCTGTTTCACCCGAACTGCCGACACACGCTGACCTCATACAAAGAGGGTTCGCGGCCGTCACCGACTGTGGACGAGGAAAAGGTGAAAGAAAACTACCGCCTGGAACAACAGCAGCGCGCATTGGAACGGAAAATTCGATATTGGAAACGGCGCGCGGCGGCGGAATATGACCCGTCTGCAAAAAAAGCATACGAAAAGCAAGTCAAAACCGCAGAACAGAATTTGCGAATCTTTATTGCAGAGCACAAAGACACCCTGCGCCGTGACCCGTGGCGGGAAAAAACATATGATACACCAAATACTGAAAAAGGTCCGAATGCAGAGCAATTCAAACGCTATCAAAATCGGCTCGGTGAGAACGCGCCAAAGACCATAGAGAAATTTGAGCGTATAAAATACGGAGACGAAACAGCCTGGACAGATTTGCAAACGGAGTATCGATTTACGGGTATTATAGACAGATTGATTTCTAAAAATTTAGATTTGCGTGTATACCGTTCGCCGGATGAAATTCCGAGTGTATACAACGCCGACGTATTGGCGTTGCCTTCGGAAGAACAAAACGGACTGTACCACTACACGAATTACAATGAAGGGATAAGAATGAACAAGTTTCTCGGAAAAGTACCGGGGACTGTTCTTTCCAATACGGAATTGCAACATCTAATGGATGCCGAATCTGCGTTAGAGCATTGCAGTCTGCCGTATGATACGGTACTGTGGCGCGGGACAGAAAGCAAATTGTTGGACGGTTTTGGTGCGCTTCCGAAAAGGATTTCAGAATGGAAAGGTAAACATCTATCATACAAAGGATTTTCATCCACAAGTATTTTGAAAGACGCATCCTATATCGGAAATCCGAATAAAAATGTGCAGTTGGTGCTCATTAAAAGAGCGAATCAAGCCGGGGCGGCATATGTAGAGGAAATCTCATATAACCGTGCCAATGGAGGAAAATCAGAATACGAAGTTTTGTTGCAAAAAAGAGCAGACTATAGTATAATAGAAGCACAAATATTTAAGGGGAAATATATTATAGTTGCGGAGGTATTGTAAGATGACAGACGAAGAACGAATTAAAGAGTACGAGAGATTATGTGATGAAGCGCACAGTAATTTAGAAGCGCCTATGCTTGGAGAAATTCTGACTCCGCTTTGTGAAAGCTGCACGCATATCGATATGAAATATGGAACATGGGACGACCCAGTATGTGAAATTTTTGGGGAAAAACCGATTTATTTAGATTGTCATCATTACGATTGCCCAAAATACAAACAAATTGATGGTGTAGAGGATTGCCATTTACCTAAGCACATGCGAAAGGGAAAGCAGTAAGCAAAAATTCAATAATTATAGCGTCTTTGGTTTACCAAGGGCGCTATTTTTATACCCATTTTTAAGAAAGGAGAAGCCAAAATGGACAAGGAAGAAAAAAAGACCGAACAGGGCAAGTGCACAGAAACGGAAACCGGCGTTGAAAATGCGGAAAAGCCGATGGCGGAGACCACCACTGAAAAAGGCGAAAAAACGCCTGCACAACCTACTGAAACGGCGACCGAACAGGAAACGGACGAAGCGGAAAACGGGGAGCAGGCAAAAGCAGACGGCGAAAATGACAGCCCGTCAAGTCAAGCCGCAGAGCAAAAGTCCGAAAAGACGGACGCAGACCCCGAAGAGGAAAAGACTGAAACCGCAGCGACCGAAAGCAGTGCGGAACAATCTGCGACTTCGTCTGAAAACACGGAACTTTTGCAGGCAAAAGCACAAATTGCCGCTTACAAAAGCGGTGTGCGACCAGATGCGGTGGAGGACGCGGTGGTGCTTGCAATGCACGACGCCGCCAAGGAAAACGCCGTGGACGAAGCAGGACTGCAAAAAGCACTCAAAGGCGTTTTGTCCCGCCATCCCGAATGGAAAGCGGGCGGAACGGCAACCGAAACCGCGGGATTCCGCATCGGCGCAGACAGTACCGCCGGCGCCACGCAAAACAACGATGCCATAGCAAAGGCATTCGGCAATCTGTAATTTAATTTGAAAGGAGAACAACAAATGCCGAACACAGTTAACTATGCAACGCAATTTCAAAAAGAAATCATGCAGAAATACAGCCGCGAGCTGTTAACCGCCGATTTGACCACGCAGAATGTCAATTTCGTCGGCGCGAACAAAATCAAAATTCCCTATGTCACCGTGTCGGGCTACAAAGACCACAGCCGCAGCGGAGGGTTCAATGCAGGTACGGTGCAAAATCAGTTTATGGAAAAGACGCTTGGTTTCGACCGTGACATCGAATTGTTTGTCGATACAATGGATGTTGACGAGACAAACGAAGCGCTTTCCGCGGCGAATATCACCAATACATTCTTGACGGAACAGGCAATTCCCGAAACGGATTGCTACCGCCTTTCCAAACTGCACACCGACTTCTCTGCACTCGGCGGGAAAGTCACCGAGGACACCTTTACCGCCGCGCAAATTCTCGACAAATTCGACACGATGATGGAGGAAATGGACGAGGATGAAGTCCCTGAGGAGGGCAGAGTGCTCTATCTCATTCCGTCCGTTTACACGATGCTCAAACAGGCGGAAAAGATTGTACGCTCGCTGGATGTCACAAGACAGGCAAGCATTGACCGCCATGTGCGTATGCTTGACGAAGTGAAATTGGTGCGCGTTCCATCTGCGCGTATGAAAACCGCGTATGACTTTACCGAAGGGTATAAGCCCGGCGTCGCCGCAAAACAGATGGATATGGTGCTTGTGCATCCGCGCTCGGTGATTGCAAGCGATAAGCACAGTTATATTAAACTGTGGTCGCCCGGTACACACACAAAGGGCGACGGTTATCTGTATCAAAACCGCAAATACGGCGATTTGTTCTTGATTGATACCCGTATGCAGGGCGTGAAAATCAACGTGGCAAAAGCCACGGAATAAGAGAACAGGAGGCAGCAGAAATGTTTGCAGTAAAAGGCAATAAGCAATACACGATTACCAAGGCGGAACAGGACGCCTATGTCGCCGAGGGCTTTGACATTTTAGACGAAAGCGGAAAGCTTATCAAAAACGGGGCGGGAAAACAAGTCCCTTTTTCCGCTTATGAGGCGCTCGAAAAAAAGTGCAAGGCACTCGAAGCGGAAAACAAAAAGCTTAAAGCGAAGTCTGAAAAATAAGGAACGGAGGAAACACGATGGCATATGCAACGGTTTCCGATTTCCTGAAAAAATACCCGAATACGCCCCTTCAAGAGCGCGAGATAGCGGCGGCATTGGCGGAAAGCAGTACCGATGTGGATTCGCTGACATTTAACCGTATCCGCGAGGTCGAATTTGAGAATTTGACAGAATTCCAAAAAGAAAAGGTCTGCGAAGCGGTTGTATTGCAAGCAAATTTCCGAACGGAAAATGCAGAACTGTTGCAGTCCCCGCTTTCTTCGTACAGTATTAACGGCGTTTCGATGTCGTTCGGCGGAAAAAGTCTTGTAACCTGCGGCGATGTGCTGACCACGCTGTCGGTCACCGCCGCGCTCGCGCAAACGGGGCTGATGTGCAGGAGGCTTGTATGAAATATCCGTCTTTGGTGCCGCCGTCTGCCTGCAAAACCGATGTGCGCGTAACGCTGACAGGTGGATTGAGTATGTCCGGCGACGAAGAAACGCTTTGCGTGCTCGAAACAAAATGCAATTTGCAGTTTGGTGTAAAACAGCGCTTTACCGCTGAAAAACGGGTGATTACCGTGGTCGGTACAGCGCTGTTTTGCGGGGATTTGTACCCCGATGCCGAGCAACTGCACGGTATGCTTGTGACAAAGGAAGGTGTATCGCTCGAAACCGAATGCGGAGAACGATTGCAAATCGAAAACGGTGCTTTTTTGCAGTTCTCGTATTACGGGCAAAATGCATTTCAAATTTACCGCGCACAAAAGGAGCGAAACCCAGACGGCACGGTTAACTACACGCGATTGGAGTTGATGTGATGGCAAATGTGCATTTGCAGGTAAAAATCAATCCAAACGCCGTGCAGGCGATTTCCGAAATGCTTACAACATCCGCTTTGAAGACGATGGAGGATTTAAAGGACGATTTGATTACCTCGCAGACGATGCCTTTTGATGTCGGAACAATGCAGAATGCAGATACTTTCTGTACCGTTCGCAAAGAGGGCGACAGTATACGCGGCGCATTGGTGACCGGCTCTCCGTATGCCCGGTATCAATACTACGGAATTTCGAGAAAAGGCAATGCGCTTAATTATCAAACCGTCAACAATCCAAACGCAGGTGCACATTGGCTGAAACCGTATTTGGACGGTGCATTTCTCAAAGAAGCGTTCGAGCGCAACATAAAGGAGGCGGGCGCAGATGTTCTTACTTGATGTTTGCCGCTATATCAAAGCGCACACAAATGTCGGTGAGGGTATTTCGGCTGGGATTATCGACGAGGACGCACAGCGATATATCGGGGTATATGAAAATCAAAACCTCGGCGCACAAAACAAGCCGAAAATCGGCGGTACGCCTTGCACAAAGCACTTTGAAAAGGCGGTGACCGTTCGGATACACTGGTCGAAAAACACAGACGAAGCGGAATGCAAGGCGCAGGAAATCTACAATTTATTTTACGGTGTTACAAAGCAATCGGTCGGCGCGTTTCGTGTCGCCTTTTTTGATGTGCGCACGCCCGTGTTCTTAGGCAGAACGGAAAATGGCGTGTGTGAATATGCCGTAGAAGTAAAAATTATTTACGAAAAGGAGGAAAACGAATGAAAACAGGTGTATATCCCGTTTTTGAAAACAAGTTCAAAGTCAAAGTGAACGAGCAGTTTGAGACGATTGCCGAAATGGAGAGCTTCTCGGTTTCCATTGACGGGCAGGTGCAGGAGTGGACACCCTTTGATACCGATGGGTGGGTGAAACGCTTGATGACGGGCAAGGGCTTGTCCATTTCCGTCAAAGGCAAACGCTGTGTCGGCGATAAAGGCAATGATTATATTGCAGAGTGTTCGTTCAAAACCGGGACGGACTGCAACAGCGCGTTCCAATGGGAATTCCCCTCGGGCGCAAAGTTAGAATTTGACTGCGTGCTGAATATCACCACGCCCGGTGGCGGGGATAGCGTTAACATTGAAGCGTTGGAGTTTGACGCTATGTCCAGTGGCAAACCGACCTTTACACCTGCTGCGGCAGGCTAACAAGCAAAATACAATGACACCCTCTGCCCATTTTGCAGAGGGTGAATTTCTTTACGGAGGAATGCAATATGGCAAAAATGTATACCCTTGACCAAAAGCTACTGACCGAAGTCCCCGAAATCCGCATCGGCGACCAGTGCTACCCTGTGGATAACCGCGCATCAACGGTGAAGAAGTTGATGAAAGAACTGAACGGTCTGGACAAGGACAGCGAAGGCATTGTGGATTCGGACGAAATGATTATCCGTGCGGCGTTCAACAAAAATGCCGACAAAATTCTCAAAAAGAATTTGCCCTATCTTGCACAACAGACGCTTTCGCAAATGGCGCTTGCCGCAATGACGGGCGAGGAATACGAAGCGGACAAGGACGACCGATTTCAGGAAGCGGCAGACAAAACCGAATAAATATGACGCGTTCTATGATTTGGACTTCGATGCGGTGTTAATTGAGCAGTCTATTGCAAAGCAGTATCATATATTGCCGTCTAAGCAAGGGGAACTTTCCTATTGCGATTGGGCAAAACTCGTTTCGGGCTTGATGAATGATACACCGCTTGGGAAGGTCGTGGAAATCCGCGCAGAGGATGACCCCGATATTTTAAAAAATATGACATCGGAACAGCACGCGGTCCGCAGGCGTTGGCAGGAATTTTGCAGCAAACAGATGCAAAAACAAAGCGTGGAGGAAATGCGCGCACAAGCCGATGCGCTTGAAAAACTGATGGCAAAACTCTTTGGGAAAGGAGGGAATGTGAATGGATAATGACAATACCGTCGGTTCTGTGCAATTAGACCTGATTATTGAGGACACTGCCAAAAAGCAGATTGAAACGATAGCAAATCAATCGAAAAAAACCGCCGAAAAAGCCTTCCAACAGGTCGGCAAGACGATTGAAAATGCAGTCAAGCCAAATCAACAGGCAGTACAGAAAACGGTAGAGACTGTTTTTGCAAAGGCTGAACAGCAAGCAAAGGCACACAGCATTCAATTTGATGTCGGATTAACGGATACGGAATTGTTGCAACAGAAATTGGACAACACCTATGCGCAAATCGGAGCGGTAGAGGAAAAACTGCGCGCCGCCGAACAAGCGTTTAACTTGACCGATGATTCGGATGTTGAGAATATCCGTGCATTGGACGCCGAAATGACAGCTTTGCAAGGCAAACTTATCAGTTTGCAATCGACTGCAAACGCAACCGAAAAGAAACTGAATGATGCCTTGTCAGCCCCTGCCCGCGCCGCAGAAAAAGCGGCAGAACAGTATAAGCGCGCGTATGAAAAGGCATATAACCAAATTATAAGCCAAGCACAAAACGCAGCCGAACAGGCGTCCAAATGGGCGATAAAGGCTGAACAGGCGCACAGCAAGTCCGCCGCCAGGGCGGCAAAGCGTGCAGAAAAAGCCTATCAGCAACAGGCAAAAGCGTGCAAGACCTATGCGAATAAGTATGCCGACGCACAGGCAGACAGTGGCGAAAAATCCGCCCGCGCCGTAGAAAAGGCGCAAAAGCGTGTGGAAAAGGCAACACAGAGAGCCTATAAAAAGTCGTCGAGTGCCGCTAAAAAAATGGCGTCCGATTCCGCGTCGAGCACTTCCAAAATTGGAGGGGCGTTCGGAAAACTCGGAAAAAGTATAAAAGGCTCTTTAAAAGCCGTATTTGTGACTGCGGTTCTGTATAAATTCTTTACTGCGTTCAAAAGCCAAATCACGGGCGCTATGCAGCAAAACAAGCAGTTTGCAAAATCTCTCAATGCCATTAAAGCAAATCTTTCGGTTGCGTTTACACCGATTGTCGAGGCGATTATGCCGATGTTAACGCGGCTTGCGTCTATGCTTGCCACGGTGTCGAAGTACATAGCAACCTTTATTGCCGCCATATTCGGCAAGACATATAAGCAAGCGGTTACTTCCACGAAAAAATTGCAGTCGCAAGCGAAAAAAGCGCAGGCGAGTACAAGCCGCGATTTTGACGAGCTGCACAATGTAGAGGAAAGCGACAGCGCGGATGACGGCGCGGGCGGTACAAATTATGATGCACTCGACACAAGTCAGATTGACAGCGGTCCGATGCAGAAATTTCAGGAAATCCTTGAAAAAATCAAGTCGACCATAGACAAGGTAAAACCTTCGTTTAAGGATTTCTACGAAAAGGGTATTCAGCCCGTGGTGCGTTGGGTCGGTGAAAAACTGAAAGACGCATTTTCTTTTCTTGGCAAACAGCTCGGAAAAGTCGGAGATTGGTTTGTCGAGCACAAAGACACATTTTCGCGGCTCGGAGAATCGCTCGGAAAACTGTGGGAACGGTTAGAACCGATTTTAAACGCGAATTGGGAAACGATAAAAACACTTATCGGCGGCTTTATTGATGTTATTTTGACCGGATTGGGCGGTCTGTTTGACCTTTTGCCGGATGTCATTGACTTCGTCACCGCATTTTTAAACGGCGATTGGGAGGGAATGAAAGAATCCGGCAAAAACATCGTCGAGGGGCTTTGGAACGGTATCAAAGAGACATGGGAAACGCTCAAATCTTGGATTGGCGAGTTAATAGACAAACTGATTGCTTTTGTGAAATCTATTTTCGGCATTCATTCCCCGTCAACGGTCTTTTCCGATATCGGCACAAACTTAATCAAAGGCTTGTGGGAAGGCATAAAGGGTATGTGGGAAACCCTCAAAGCGAATGTAAGCACTTTGCTCGACAAACTGACCACAACCGTTAAAGAAAAATTCACAAAAGCAAAAGACACCGTACTGTCTACCTTTGATACGCTGAAAACCAATCTGCAAACCAAACTGAACAACATTTGGGACAGCTTAAAAGGCTTTATCAATAAAGTGCTTGGCGGCGTGGAAAAGATGATTAACAAGCCGGTGGAAGCCTTAAATCGCTTTATTTCAAAACTCAACAGTCTGCATATTGAACTACCGGATGTACTCGGCGGCGGGACAATCGGATTTAACATCAGCCCATTTAACACGGTTTCCATTCCGCAGCTCGCCAAAGGCGGCGTTGTGGAGAAACCAACGCTTTCCCTTATCGGCGAAGCGGGCAAAGAAGCGGTAGTCCCGCTTGAAAACAACACCGCATGGATGGAAAAACTCGCCGCGCTTGTCGGCAATGCCCTTGCGGCGGTGTTGGCGCCAATTCTGCAAAGCATTTTTGCACGGCAGGAAAGCGACACAGACGGAAATATGGTGTTAAATCTCGACGGGCAGGCGTTTGCAACCGTTTTAGTGCGGCTTATCAAGAAATACCCGCAGGAATTCAAATTGGTATTGGAGGGCGTGTAATTGAAAATTTTACTGAAAAGCATAAACGGCTGGACACCGCCGTCCCCTGTGAAATGCACGCCCACGCGCATTACCCAGGTGCAAAGCGAAACGGACTCCGTCGGCAATTTGCAAATTAAAAAAATCCTTTCCGTCAAAATGAAATTTGAATTGGAGTGGAAATACATTCCAGTAAGTCAGGCGCGGCGGATAATGTCGGAACTTGCCGATTTTAACGCACTTGTGACCTACGAGGATTTGCTGACGGGCGCGCAAAAATCAGGGCGTTTTTATCCGGGAGACTTTGCACCTGTGCCGAGCGTCGTTTCGCAAAACGGAGAAATGCTGTATGAAACCTTTGCACTCAATATCATTGAAAAGTGAGGACTAAACAATGCAATACACCAACGCCGCCTATAAACAGGCCGTGCAAAAATTACCGCAAAACTACCGAATGGAAATCGAGGTCATTTTTGACGCCGAAACGGAGGATTTGCTCTATCCGTTGCTTTGCGAAACCGGGGAAAATTTGGAACCCGAAAAAGGCGAAGCATTGGAGTATGCAGAGCCTGCGGAAAGAATTGTAATTCCGCCCGACGATATTTTCGAGGCTGGATTTTCCGAAGCAGTTTTTTTAAGCACATTTTGTGTCGGTTCTTCGGTTGCCGCCGATTTTTGGGTTCGTATTTTCAACAAAGACGGAAAATACAAAAACGACGCACTCGCAAAAGCGGAAATTCGTCCGCGCGTGACATTGTTTGATGAAACGGGCGCCGTCACGGATACAGTGCCTGTTGGCGTGTTTTTTGTCAACCAAATCACGGTACAAAACAGCGATTTACGTCTTGAATGTATTGACAAAATGCGGTATTTGGAAAAACCGTATATCGCAAAACATGGAAAATTTCAGTTGTATCAGATTATGCAAAATATTGCTTGGTCTGTGCGTGCAAGTTTGGTGACGACAAGTGCAGAGATAAACACATTAAGCAGAATCGTTGATGACTCCATTTTTGATGGCTACACGAGACGGCAGGTCGTGGAACTGATTGCAGAAGCGTGCGGCAGTTTTGCCGTGTTTAACGCAGAAGGCAATTTGGAACTGCGATGGTTTAAATCTGTACCTGTTGAACTGCGTGGAGATTGGGCAAAACGCGCATTGGAACTCAACGGAAATGCTTTTTCGCTGGACGGCAACGTTGTGCAAGTCACGGGCGTTAGGATTGTCAATGAAGACACAGAACTTGCGGAAGTCGGCACAGACGAATATTTGCTGACCATCAACGAAAACCCGATAACGGCGACAGACGCGGAAGTATTTGCGGAACGGATATTGGAACGGTTATCCTCTACAAAATACATACCGTGCAAATGGCAACGCATCGGCGGTGACCCGTCTTTGCAGGTCGGCGACATCGTGACGGTGATTGACAACAAAGAAACCTACAACGAATCGGACTATGACAGGTATGACAAATACCCGCTGTATATGACAAGTCGCTCTTGGACTTACAACTGCGGCGGGTTTTCGGACACCTATTGTGCGGCGGGCAACGCCGAACGCGATTTGAACACCGACCGCGGTATGACGCAGTCCAAACGGATTTCGCGCCTTGCAAAACGCATAACCGAAGCGGACAATGCACTCTCGGAACTGACCGACCGCGAAACGGCGCTTTTGCTGTTCAACGAACAGATGTTTAACTCCATGGGGCTTTACAAAACCGTAAAGGACAGCGAAAACGGCGGCGTGATTGTCTACTACCACGATAAGACGGAATTGGAAAACAGCGGCACAATCTATATGTTCGGTGCGTCGGGCTTTGCGTGGACTACCGACGGTTGGAACGACGGTGAGCCGCTGTGGAATTACGGTTTCACGGGTGCAGGTGACGCGATTTTAAACACCATTCACGCCTATATGATTTCCGCCGACTTAATCAAAACGGGGCTTTTGCAGTCTCAAAACGGCGCGTCATGGATAAATATGGACGACGGGACTTTCTGTTTCCGCGCGGTGAAAGACGCGTATATGGATGTCGATACAGGCGAGATGGACTATACATACGATGAAAAAATGTCGCTTGATGAGACCGGCGAACTTGGGGTATATGGCACACTTAGAAGTAATCAATTTCCTGATTACTCCGCAGGAATAGGACCGTCAACAGATGATGACACCGAGGATTTGAGTGGTATTCCTATTTTTCGTGTGACGGATGCGTGTTACAAAAACGGCGATTTGTTTCAGGTCGTTGATGTTGGGATGGGAACTGATGAGCGTTTAGAATTGCGTTTTCCGTTTCTAACACCAGGAGATTATCCGAAAAATACAATCGTAATAAACTGCACACGTGATGCAATCGCTTTGGAAAATACAGAACAATACGGCAGGGCGATGCTGTCGGGATTGGACGCGTGGATAGGTACTTACCGCGATAATATCAATATCGCCACAGCTGCTAGCCACAGACATTGTTGGTTTAACTATTTTATGCCATTATATGGATATGCTCCAACAGCCTATGATTTCGGCAATGGTGATGGTGGTCATGCAGAAGTTTATGCTGCAAAATTTAACGCCACATCAAACCCGCAGGAAAAAGAAAATATCAAAGAAGTCAAGGATATAAATGCAATCCAAAAAATTAAAACGCTGAGATTTTACAGCTACGACTACAAAAACGATGCCGAGCAGTTAAGAAACATATCTGCCAAAGTGAAAACTGCTTCACAAAATGCCGATTTGCAATCGAATGAAAAAATTCACGAAGAATTAGGCATCATGGCAGACGAAGCACCGAAGGAAATTCAGTCTTCGGACGGAAAAGCAATTGACCTTTACGCATATATCGGATTAACGGCAAAAGCAGTGCAGGAGCTTTCTGCAAAGATTGAACAGCTGGAAAAGCGAATTGCAGAGCTTGAAGCGGAAAACAAAGAGTTAAAGCAATAAAAATACAGCCCACCATTTTGGCGGGCTGTAAGTGTTTTTTATATTCCGTATCTTTCTTTTAGTGCCGCAACATCTTTTTCGTACTGAGCATCAAGTGCATCAATCTGTCTTTGCGCTTCGTCTACTTTGGCTTTTTCACTTGCATACGCATTGTTGATGCTTTCTTGCTCAGACTTGTATTTTTCATCTGCGGTTCTTGATGCGTTTTCCCATTCTTTTAGTTCTATTTCATATCTGGCATCTGCTTCGGCTTGCTCTCTGGAAATATCCTCCGGTGTGTCGTTTGGGCGTCCGTTCCAAATTGGACGAACAGGTCTTGAACTAATAGCAGATGTTGTAATAGCTCTTATTGGTACTTTATAAACCTGTTTTTCCAACTCCGCGCGCTTCGCCTGATACTCCGCAGTCAATTTGTCATACTCCGCAATATACTGCAACGCTTTATCGCCCGCAGGCTCGCCGTTTGCGTTCTGCTGTGTGTTTACTTCACCCGAAGCGGAAACGCTCTCTGCGGCGCTCTCCGTGACCGTTTCGGTGATGCTTTCGGCTTGCGCCAAACTTTCAAGCACAGCATCAATCTTTTGGTTGTGGTTATGCACGGCAACCGTGGAGCCGATAACAGTAACCGCACACACAGCGGCAGACGCCGCCGCAATGTAAACGGATTTCCCAATTTTCCCTGTGAAAAACTGCAAAAATTTTTCTTTCATTTCTTAACCACCTCTTGCGCCATTTTATAACAAAACGGCGCATTTTGCAACCCTAATAATATTTTTAAGGAGGCTTTTATATGCCGAAAATCACAGAATTACCCAAAGCAACCGCCGTAAACGATACGGACATTGCCGTTATCGTGCAAGACGGTGAAACAAAGCAAGTGCCGAAATCGGTGCTTGCGCCTACCGTTAATATGCAGGAAACTTTTGTCAAAACGCTGTTCGATTACGAAAAATTAAAAGACAATACGGTAACTGACAATACCGGGAACGACCGAAGGTTGTTTTATATTACACACAACTTAAATGATACGAAAGGAACTAATGTCTATATTCGTTTCTATCTTTTGAAAGATTTATTGTCAGAAGACGGAGATGGAAATTTGGTGGTAACTCCGGTTCAAACAGGCTTGCCGACGGTTCTGTATGGTGGGACGACTGATAATCTTGAACGAGAACTTGATAAGACGGAAATGACAGATGCTGAACTGTTATTCAAAGTAGACGGCGAACACATAGTGGTAAACAGCGCTGATTTTCTTGAAGTGTTTGGAGGTAAAACATCGAGTTTATATATTAACTATGATATTACTTCAAGCATCGCGACTGACATTGATATATCGTTCAGTGCATCATATGATGATGCCGATACGGCAAATGAAGTTAAATCAGCGTTTAAAGAAGAGATTTTGCCGTTTTTTAGCGGCTTGAAAGTGGCTATCGACCGCACGAATTGGTTAGAACAAGAAAGCGAGGTGGTTTACTATGGTGAATAAATTATTAAAAAAATGCCCGAAAGTGACCGCATTTCTTGATATGCAGAAATCGAAGCAAAATTCTGAAACCGACCGTGTGCACCAACTTGCAGAAGGTCTTTCGACGGCTACAACCATTGCCCAAATCC
This sequence comes from Candidatus Fimenecus sp., assembly GCA_051881415.1. Taxonomy (GTDB): domain Bacteria; phylum Bacillota; class Clostridia; order Oscillospirales; family Acutalibacteraceae; genus Fimenecus. The sequence continues at coordinate 389 of JBJEPV010000010.1, read as the reverse complement.
GAGCCGTGGCGCAATCCATTTTGGACGAAACGGAGGGCGACGCCGTATGAGCGTTGTAGACAAAATTCTACTTGCGGCTGACATTATAACGGCGTTAACCGTGATAGTAGCACTTCTCGTATCGATTTATAAATTCTTTCGTTTCCTGATTACGAAAGAAGAACACGACCGCGAGAATTACTTGAACATTCTTCGCTTGACGATAATGTCGGAAGAAATGCCGCTGGAAGAACGCATAGCCGCAGGGGATAAGTACATCGCCGCAGGCGGCAACGGCGCAGTCAAACACAAATATCAAGAATTGCTTGAAAAATTATAAACGGAGGAATTAAAAATGAAAATCAGCAAAGAAACCATTGTTCGCACCATTATCCTTGTAGTCGCTCTTA
>JBJEPV010000009.1:0-3391 GCA_051881415.1 Candidatus Fimenecus sp. | reverse complement strand
TCTTCCCCGCATTCCCGATGTCCGTAAAATACACATACCATTTTTTCGTTACTCCGCAATTTTATTTTTTGTTATTACCCATGTTCGGGTAATGCCGCCCTTTTTCCCTGTTATTATGAATTAACCGTTATCGGGTAAGAATAGAAAAGGGGAGATTCATTTGACATATACGGAAATTATGATCGAGCGTATTCGCACATTATGTGAAAAGCGAAACTTTACAATCAATCAGCTTGCGACCAGAAGCGGCGTAAGCCAATCTACATTGAACAATATTATGCAAGGTATTGTGCGCTACCCCAGAGCCGTCACACTGCACCGCTTGGCAATCGGATTCAATATGACCTTTGCCGAGCTTGTGGATTTTGATGCGCTGAACGCGTATTCCTTTGAAGAGGATTCGGACAGCGCCGAATAACCCGTATACCGTTATCTTATCACATTTTATTTTCAAAATCAACCCGTATTCGGGTAATTGCTGCAAAATTATCTGCTATGATACAAGGAGAGAGGAGGGAACGCGGATGACGTACTCGGAGATTATAATTCAACGGATACTGTCGCAATGTAACAAGCGCCGGATTTCTGTGAATAAGCTGTCGCAAATGAGCGGCGTAAAGCAATCCACTTTAGACAACATCGTCCGCGGCATTACCAAAGATCCTCGGTTGACCACGATTCATAAAATTGCCATCGCTTTCAATATGACATTGGCGGAGTTTTTGGATTTCGACGCGCTCAATGAATTCGCCTTTGAAAAAGAAGAATAGCAAGCAGGCTGCACTTCGGCGCAGCCTGCTTTTTGTTATCCCGATTTTGTTACCCCGATGCGGAGACGGCGCGGAAAGGGAATGCGCGCGGCGTGACCGTTAAAGACAGCGCACAGAAGCCGATATGCAACCTCAGCTTTAACTCCATCGTCTGCGGCAAAGACCAATCTCCGCCCGGAAACCGAAGCCGCACAGCGGTTTCGGCCACTGAGAGCGGCATTATCGTTCGATGTTGATAAAATCAGAAAACCGCTCTCCTGTGAGGCCGAGAATGCCCCGAAGCCGCAACCCGCCAAAACGCCGGCCGCCGCGGGACGGCATGCCGTCCCGCGGCGGCCGGCGGATTCAGCGGCGCTCCGGCGCAGCGTAGTCGCGCTTGGGCGCGACGGCCTTATAAGCCGGACGGATGATTTTGCCGGCGTTGGTCAGCCCCTCGCAGAGGCAGCTTAGGCGTTGTTCGCAGCAACCCTGAGTTCAAATATAGAAGTCTCCCTCTCATATGCTCCGCTGCAGCGAGTTGGGAACGAAGGCTGCACAGGAAAGTGGCTTGGCCGCCAAATTCCTGCATACGACCCTTCTACCATCCTCTCCCCCAGATGCCCTACGCCGCAAAGCGGCGTAGGGCATCATTTGTGAAAAGACAGCCATAAAAAAGCGTAGATACGCCGCTACGCGGCGTATCTACGCCAAATGGCAAAAACGGTAGAAAACATTTCTTCTTTTCCAAACAAGGGCCGTTCCGGCTTACTTCTTAATATATGTTTATACCCGCTCCCGACATCCGACGCCGCATAGCGGCGTCGGATGTCGGGAGCGGAGATATCGTTCGGCGTGGGAGAAAATCGGCGCGGATATGCCGCTATGCGGCATATCCGCGCCGAAAAGGTTTACGCCCAGCGCCGTTATTACGGCGCTGGGCGTACCAAGAAAGAAGAAAGAAAAGAAAAAAGCAAATATAATAAAATCGGCGGCTGTCAAAACAGGTATGTCAAAACGGGTATAGCGAAAAAAGCACGTCAAAAACGAGTCTCACGCGCTCCCGCATTCCATGTAAACAATTTGTTAAATATAGGGCATCCAAAAGGAACATTTCCCCGAAAACGGGAAGGCAGTCCCTCTATACAAGCCCTATTTTTCGAATTTTGTCGAACTTTGTCGGGAAAGGCGCTCGGAATAAAGCCCACACAACGCCCGACGGAACGGCCCTTCGCCCTTTGCCTTCGGCGATACCGCCCCTCTGCTTCGTCGCACCGTTTCGCGCAGTGCAAAACGGGTAGCCGTCGCCGGCCGAGCGGAATTGCGCCGAAGCTGTGTGACAGCTTCGCGCGCCAAGCAGGCGGGCAGTCTCCGTCCAAGCGGGCTTACGTCAAAACCGTGTGCCGCTTCGCGTGCAAAGAAAGCGGGCGGTCTGCCGCCGTCCGAGCGGAATTGCACCGATAGCGCGCACCGCCTCAAATACGGCGGTGCGAAGCGAGGCCCCCGCTTCCGCCGGAAAACAGGCGTGCGAAAGCTCCCGCGCGGCTGCGAAAAGCAGCAGACGCGGACAAAACAGCGCGCAGGAACAGTCGATTGACCGCAGCCACGGCAAGCAGCCCCCCTTTGCGGCCCGTTGTCCCCTCTGCCTCGGCGCACCGCTTCACTCGGTGCAAAGCGGGCGCGAGACGCTGTACGAGAGGAATCACGCCGAAACCATATGCCACCTCGGCGTCAAGCAAAACGGAGAGCTTGTCTCTGCCCGAGCGGATTTCGCGCACCGCCTCGTATGCGGCACAACGCAAACACGCCACCTCTGCCGATAAGCAGACGTGCGAAAGCTCCCGCGCTGCCGCAAAAAACAGCACGGGCAAACAAGGGCACACGCAGGGAGAACGGATTGACCGCCGCCGCAAAACCGCCTCTTGCACTTCGCAGCCCAACGGTTCCCCTTTTACCTCGGCGTACCGCTGCGCGCAGCGCAAAGCAGGCGCAAGACGCTTCCCGAACGGGAATACGTCGGAACCGTGTACCGCTTCACATACGGCGGCGCGAAGCGAACGTCCCGCTTCCGCCGGAAAACAGGCGCACAAAGACTTCCGCGCTGCCGTGAAAAACGGTACGCAGACAAAGCGATGCGCGGGGCAGCGGGGCTTCCGCCGCCAAGGCACAGCGATACAAACCCGGCGTCATTCCGCCGACGCCGGGCGCGCCGCCCGGCGGCAAACGCGCCGCACTGCGGGCTTCCCCTATTTGATTTCCTGCTCCAGTTCATCGAACTCCTTGGTGCTGAAAAACTGCCCGAGCGTGATTTCCAAACCGTCGCACAGCTTTTTGATCGTACTCACCGAGACGTCCTGTCTGGTGTTGTCGAACAAGCTGTACACGGTTGACGGCGTCACGCCCGAACGCGTGGCGAGCGTATTGAGCACGATATGCCGTTCCGCGCACAGGTCCACCAAACGTTCGACAATCGTTTCTTTTAACGTCATCCAAATCACCATCCTTATTGTAACGTATTTCCAAATTTTATGTATACGCAGGCGCGTACACGTCCCCCGCCGGTCAGCGGAGAGCGGCGCAGAGAAAAAACCGGCCGCCGGCGCGCAAAAGCTGTGCGGTTTACGACTTGACAAACACCGCCGACA
>JBJEPV010000008.1:0-3434 GCA_051881415.1 Candidatus Fimenecus sp. | reverse complement strand
CCCTCGTCAGAGGGAGGAATAAAAGGATTGCGGCTACGCCGCTAAATAAAAATTTATATGCGCTTGGCGTTATAGACAAAATTTAACTATCCAACAATTCGTGCAGAATTTTCTGCACTTCCTGTGCGGGGGCTTTGCCTTTGAGCGCACGCATCGCCTGCCCCATAATGTAGCCCATTGCCTGCGTTTTGCCCGATTTATACTCGGAAACGCTCTTTTCATTGGCGGCAATGACCTCTTCAATCACGGGGCGCAACGCCGACAAATCCGTAATCTGCGCCAAGTTGTTGTCAGCAACATATTTTTCGGGGTCAACGCCCTCGCAAAACACCTTTTCGAGCACGGTTTTGCCCGTGCCGCGATTGATTTTGCCCGATTTCACCATATTGATGACCGCCGCCAAATCTTTCGCCTGCAAAGTCATATTTTCAGGGAGCGTCGCGGTGTCGTTCAACAGTTTCATCACTTCGCCCATAATCCAGTTAGCGACATCTTTGGGGCTGTCGCAAAGCGTTAACGTCTCCTCAAACAACGAAACATAGGCTTTGTCGCTTGTGAGAATAGATGTGTCATATTCGGGGAGCCCCAACTGTGCAATATACCGCTGTTTTTTCTGCTCGGGCAGTTCCGGCATTGTGTCGCGGATATGCGCGATGGTTTCCTCGGAAATCTCAATCGGCGGCAGGTCAGGTTCGGGGAAATATTTATAATCCTGCGCGTCCTCTTTCGAGCGCATGGCGTAAGAAATGCCTTTGTTATCGTCCCAGCGGCGGGTTTCCTGCACCACCTGTTCGCCGTCCTCCAACAGTTCGATTTGGCGGCGCGCTTCATACTGTATGGCGCGTTCAATGGCGCGGAACGAGTTTAAATTCTTCATTTCGGTGCGCGTGCCGAATGCCGCCTGCCCCTTCGGGCGCACGGAAAGGTTCACATCGGCGCGCAAAGAGCCCTCCTGCATTTTGCAGTCGGAAACACCCGTGAATTGCAGAATGGCGCGCAGTTTTTCGAGGTAGTCGAGCACTTCTGCCGCCGAACGGAAGTCCGGTTCGGAGACGATTTCCAAAAGCGGCACACCGCAACGGTTGTAATCGACCAGTGTGCAGTCCTCAAACTCATCGTGCACCAGTTTGCCCGCGTCCTCTTCCATATGGATTTCGTGAATCCCGATTTTCTTTGTCTCGCCGTTTTCGCCCTTGACCTCGATATAGCCGTTGCGGCAAATCGGCAGGTAAAGTTGCGAAATTTGATACGCTTTCGGCAAATCGGGATAGAAATAGTTTTTGCGGTCAAATTTATTTTTGCGGGTAATCTCGCAGTTGGTCGCAAGCCCCGTGCGCACGGCAAATTCGACCACGCGGCGGTTTAAAAGCGGCAAAGTGCCGGGAAGCCCCGCGCAGATTTCGCAAACATGCGTGTTCGGTGCGCCGCCGAATTCGGTGGAGCAACCGCAGAAAATTTTGGTTTTGGTGGCAAGTTCGGTATGCACCTCAAGCCCCATGACAATTTCCCATTCCATTTTGCGCCCTCCTTAAACCGCTGACGGGGACTTTTTGTGGAAGTCCGTCGCATTTTGAAAACCGACTGCCGCCGACAGAATTTCCGCCTCGCAGAACGGCTTGCCGATGAGTTGCAGACCGACAGGCATTTGTTCGCTGTCAAACCCGCAGGGGATTGCCATACTCGGCACGCCCGCAATGTTAATCATGACGGTGTAAATGTCGCCGAGGTACATTTTCAAGGGGTCCGAAAGGCTTTCGCCGATTTTGAGCGCTGTGGTGGGTGCGACGGGCCCTAAGAGCATATCGTATTTCTCGAACGCGTCGAAAAATGCTTGCTGAATCAGTTTTTTTGCTTTCAGCGCTTTGTTGTAATACGCGTCATAATAGCCGGAGCTCAGCACGAAGTTGCCGAGCATAATGCGGCGCTTGACTTCCATTCCGAAGCCCTCGGAACGGGATTTGATATAGGTTTCCATCAAATTGTCGGCATTCGGGCTGGAATAGCCGTATTTGATGCCGTCATAGCGCGAAAGATTGGAGCACGCCTCGGCGCAGGCGATGATGTAATACGCGGGAATGGCGTATTTGACAATCGGCATCGGGAAAATTTCGACTTCTGCGCCCAAACTGCGGTATGTTTCCGCCGCCGCGGCAATCGCGGCTTTCACTTCGGGCGAGATGCCTTCGCCGAGATAGTCGGCGGGAATGCCGATTTTTTTGCCTTGCATATTCCCGTCGGTTGCCGCCGAGAAATCAAACGGTTCCGTCTCCATCGAGGTGCCGTCTTTTTCGTCTTTGCCCGCAATCACGGAAAAGAGCGCCGCGCAGTCTTTTGCGTCGCGCGCAAGCGGCCCGATTTGGTCAAGTGACGAGGCATAGGCAACAAGCCCGTAACGCGAAACCGCGCCGTAAGTGGGTTTTAAGCCCGAAACGCCGCAGAACGACGCAGGCTGACGGATAGAGCCGCCCGTATCCGACCCTAAGGTGACAGGCGCCAATTTTGCGGCAACTGCCGCCGCCGCGCCGCCGGAAGAGCCGCCCGGTACGCGGTCCAAATTCCACGGATTGTGCGTGACGCCCGTGTAGGAAGTTTCGGTGGTACTGCCCATGGCAAACTCGTCCATATTGAGTTTGCCCAAAACAACCATACCCGCGTCGTGCATACGGCGAATCACGGTTGCGTCATACGGGGGCACGAAATTTTCGAGGATTTTGGAAGAACAGGTGGTTAAAACCCCTTTGGTGCAGATATTGTCTTTTACGCCGACGGGCACGCCCGCCAAAGGCGAAGTATAGGTGCCGTTCTCCATGCCCTTTTGCACTTCGTCGGCACGCGCGAGCGCCTCCGCTTTGCAGAGGGTATTATAGCAATGGTATTTTGCATCGTTTTCTTCTATCGCGGCAAAGTAGCTTTCCACCGCCTCGCGGACGGTGATTTCCTTTGCGCGGATTGCCTGCCCCAATTCCAGAGCAGTCATATTGCGTATATCCATTTCGTTCCCTCCCCTTATTCGACGGTTTTCGGCACAACAAAACAGCCGTCTTTCTGATTCGGCGCATTTTGCAAAATGGCTTCGGTTTGTGCGGCGTTGGTGACCGAATCGTCGCGCTGAACATTGGCGACGGGGAACGAGTGCGACGCCGGCTCAACGCCGTCGGTGTCGAGTTCGTTTAGCGTGTCCATATAGGTGAGAATGTCCTGCAAATCCTTTTCGGACGCGGCGCGCTGTTCCTCGGAGAGCTCGATTCTGCCGAGCTTTTCCAAGTACATCACCAGGTTTTTGTCAATCTGCATAGTTTCCTCCAATCCGCCGCGCAGGGCGCGAATCGTTTTTTACATCGTTATTTTTGCGTAAAAAATCGGGGTTTGTAGGGGTATTAACGGAACGGGCATTGGCGTTCCCTACGCATAAAATACAATATAGGCGTAGGGGC
>JBJEPV010000007.1:0-18056 GCA_051881415.1 Candidatus Fimenecus sp. | reverse complement strand
AATAAACCCTATACAAAACGCCAAAAGCAGTGTTTCAAACACGAAACACTGCTTTTCCTTTTATTGTGTAAATTGCATAAATTTACCACAATGTTTTTGAAAGATCGAACAAAACTCCTATTGAAATTTGTTGAAAACACATGCGATAATACTGCGCAAAATCAGTATAAAAATACGGATTAAATACAGTTTGAGTCTTTAATCGGTCACTAAGGAGATGGAAATATGACCAAAAACATACCGTTTCGCAAGCGTATTTTCTGCGCCGTTTTGAGCGTTTTACTTGTGCTTACCTGCGTGTGCATTTTCCCTGCCTCGGCAGAAGCAGAGGTTTGGGACGGCAGTACCGCCGCGGCATGTGCGGGCGGCACAGGCACGGCAGATGACCCATACCAAATTGAAAACGGCGCACAGCTCAAAAAGTTTTCGGACGATGTCAACAGCGGGAACACGGATATTTGCGCTGTATTGACAAAGGATATTGTACTCAATGAAGGCACACTGACCGCAGATACACAAAATGCCAATATTTGGGTGCCTATCGGTGATTTTTCCAAAAAATACAGCGGCGAGTTTGACGGACAAGGCCACACCGTTCGCGGCCTGTTCAAACCGGAAATGGATTATGCAGTACTGTATGTCGGTTTGTTTGGCTATATCAACGAAACGGGTGTCGTCAAAAATGTCGGCGTGCAAGACAGTTATTTCATCGGCATGACCGCCGGAAACATTGCCGCATACAATTTAGGTACCGTTACAAATTGTTTCGTAACCGCAAGCACCATCACTTCCAACTGGGAAAATTGCGGCGGTATCGTCGGTGGGAACGACAACAACGGCACGATCAAGAACTGTTATTCCACCGCAACGGTTTGGGTGGAAACAGAAGCCGGATATGACCCATCGATTTACGGCGGTATCACCGGATACAACGGAAACACAGCCGAAGACGCCATTGAAAACAGCTATTATGACGCAGCAAAATGCGAAGGCACCTTTGTTGCAGGCACGGCACTTGACAGCAGTGCATTCGCAAGCGGAGAGGTCGCCTATTTGTTACAGCAAGCCCAAACGGATCCCACAGAACAGGTCTGGGGACAAAAAGCCACCGTGGCAGGGTCTTCCCCGATTTTAACAGCGGAGGAACTCTATAAAGTTCGTCCTGTGCGCAATGCCGCAGGTGAAACATTAAGCTACACCGTACACTGCTTCGGCGATGTGAACAATGACGGCGTTGTCACCGCGGACGATTACCCGCTGTTGATTGAAAATATGTGGACAAAGCCGAGCGACAAAGCCGCCGTGCCGTCAGGCGACATCAACCGTGACGGCGTAATCGACGCCTTTGACGCGGCGAATTTGAATTTACTGCTGACGGGTGCATATGCGTTGCAAGTTGACGAAAACGGCGCATTACAGGCATAAAAATACCCACGAGCACAGCAAAACAGCGTTTCGGAAAACCCGAAACGCTGTTTTTTCTGCCTTTTATGACGGATTACAGTTTTTTATCCTTTTGCAGTGCCGCATCCACCGCGCGGGTGACGGCGGCGTCCAAGCCGTCCGCCTGCAATGAGGCAACGCCCTCTATCGTAGTGCCGCCCGGCGAGCAAACACGGTCTACAAGCTCCCACGGGTGCGCGCCGCTTTCCAAAATCTGTTTGGCGCTCCCCAATACGGTTTGCGCCGCAATTTTTAATGCGTCCGCTTTCGCCATACCGTTTTTCACACCCGCGCGCGCGAGCGCGTCAATAAACATATAACTGTATGCCGGTGCACAGCCCGCGAGCACCCCAAACAGCGGGAAACTCGTTTCGGGCAGACACATCACCTCGCCGAACGAGGCACACAGTTTTTGCGCCAAGTCCTTTTGGCACTCCGTCACCGTTTCGTTACAGCAATAGGCGCTCATCGCCGCGCCGACTGTCGCGTTGATATTCGGCATAACGCGGACAATCGCCGCTTTGTAATTTAACAGCCCTTGTATAAACGCAATCGTTTTGCCCGCCGCAATGGAGATAAGCAATGGATTTTTTCTTTGCAAATCGTCAGAAATTGCGGGCAGTAAGCGTTCAAACACATTGGGCTTGACCGCCAGCACCACCGCATCGGACTGCGCAATCAAGTCTTTTTCGTCTTTTGCCGCCGAAATACCGAGTTCCGCGCACAGCGCATCGGTTTTGGCTTTGTCCAAATCAAACGCGCACAAATCGTCCGCCGCAAATGCACCTGAACGCACCGCGCCGCGCAAAATGGCAGACGCCATATTTCCCGCGCCGATAAAGCCGATTTTCATAGTATCACACCTTTAAAAACAACTGCGCGCACCGAAGGCGGCACGCGCAAGCCGATTATTTTCTCTTATTCCACATCCGAAGTGCAGTGCGGGCATTTGGTTGCCGCAATGTCGATTTCGGATTTGCAATACGGGCAGACTTTTGTGGTCGGCGCCGCGGGTTCTTCCGCTTTTTCCTTTTTAAATTTCTCCGTTACGCTGTTAATCCCTTTGATAATCAGGAAAATCACAAACGCCATAATCAAAAAGTCGAGCGCCGTGCTCAAAAATGTACCGTAATTGAGCGTTGCCACGCCCGCCTCTTTCGCGGCGGCGGCAGTGGCGAATTCGCCCTCGCCCAACACCAAAAACCAGTTGGAAAAATCAATGCCGCCCGTTAACAAACTGATTAACGGCATCACAATATCATTCACGAGCGAATTGACGATTTTTTGAAACGCGCCGCCGATAATCACACCGACAGCGAGGTCAATTACATTGCCGCGCATAATAAAAGTTTTGAATTCCGAAATAAAGCCTTTGCCTTTTGCCATTTTTCATTCCCCACTTTTTTCATTTTGTTTAGTATAACATACTTTCAGAAAAAAATCAAACCCCTGTTAAGTCAAATTGCGGAATAAAATCAACAGTTGCCGCCGATTTTTCCTGCATAAAGCCGTTTTGAAAGCCGAAATCCCAAAATGCATCCACTACTTTCCCGTATTCGGCACTCGTCAGGCGGCGGTTGAGTTCTTTAAACGGATAGGTTCTGCCGCAAGGCGTATATTGCGACATCAGGCTTAAATAGGTGTCGGGCGGCAGGTGCTGTGACAGCCATTTGAGGATTTCCACCGATTCTTTTGCGTGCCCCGGCAACACCAAATGCCGCACGATAAGCCCCGATTGCATCAAGCCGTTTTCGTCGAAACGGTCTTTTGTCTGCCTCCGCATTTCCAAAATCGCCGCCTTTGCAATTTCGGGGTAATTTTCCGCCGCGGAAAAGCGTTTTGCCGTTGCGGGGTCAATATATTTAAAATCGGGCAAATAAATATCGACAAGTCCGTCCAGCATTTGCAGAGATTCGACCGAATCATACCCGCCCGAGTTATAAACCACGGGGATTTTCGGCTTATATTCGCCCAACACCTCTGCCAAAAACGGCGCAAAATGCGTGGGATTGACCAAATTGATATTGTGCGCGCCCTGTTGTTCGAGCGACTGCATCATTTCAATCAGGCGGGCTTTGGAGACGGGTTTTCCGAAATTGTCGCGGCTGATTTCACGGTTTTGGCAAAACACGCACCGCAAAGAACACCCCGAAAAGAAAATCGCGCCCGAGCCGTTTTTGCCGCTTATCGGCGGCTCTTCCCAAAGGTGCAACGCGGCGCGCGCCACCACCGTGTTATACGGCATTTTGCAAAACCCTTTGGACGGTGCGTTTTCCGTGCGCTCGACTTTACAGTGCCGCGGGCAGGCGGTACACAGCATACTCACACCCCCAACAGCGGCTGGTCAAAGGCGAACAGCGCTTCGTTGATTTCGTAAATATTGTAGTTTTTCTGCAAAATAAAAAACTCGATAATCACATCGAATTTGTTGCTGTGCGACAGCGCAAATCCCGCTTTGCGCAGAAACGCTTCGGTTTCCTGCAAATCCAATTCCAGCGCCACGGCAAAGGCGATTGCCGTTTGCTTTTTCGGCTTGTAAAGCCGGTCACTGCGGATTTTGGAAAACAGCTTGCGGTCGATATTCGCCTTTTTGTAGGTTTCCACATCCGTAAGCCCTTTTTCGTCAATCAAGCGCAAAAGGCTTTCCGAAAACGATTCGTCTAATGCGGACAGCGCATCGTTTAAATTCTGCGGCGGTGCGCAGGGCGCGGGTATGTTTTTAAAACTGTACGCGGTTTTGCAGGCGTCCGATTCCAAAAGCATTGCGGAAAAGTCTTCCGCTTCCCCCTCTAAAAGCGCGGTGGTTTCATCAAAGGAATTACACAAATGCTGACGGCGCAAATACGGGTAATCCGCAAGATAATGGTCGTCAATATATTCCTGAATGGAAAAGAAAAGTTGATTGCTCAGTTGCACGGCGGCTTTGTCAAACACAACCAAATAGACTTCCATTTCGTTGTGTAAAAGGAAATCGCCGATTGCCGAAATCGCTACACGCAGTGCCGTCTCTTTCGGACAGCCGTATGCCCCCGCCGACAACAGCGGGAACGAAATGCTTGTAAGGGCGTGCGCTTTGGCGAGCGAAAGGGCGCGGGTATAGGCCGAATATAAAAGTTGTTCTTCCCCGTGTTTGCCGTCGTGCCAAATCGGCCCCACGGCGTGAATCACATATTTCGCGGGCAAGCCGTAACTTTCCGTCAGCACTGCGTCGCCCGTTTTGCACCCGCCGATTGCGGCACATGCCTTTTGTAACGCAAGCGCGTCCGCCGCGGCAAAAATCGCGCCGCACACCCCACTGCCGCGCAGCAGCCGTGTATTGGCGGCATTGACCACGGCATCGGTCTGCATTTTGGTAATATCGTTCCGCACAATTTGAAACGGCACAGCACTCTCTCCTTTCAGTCAAAAAATCCGACAAACGGGTACTGCGTATATCGTACCACATCTGTCGGATTTTGAAAAGAATTTTTATTTACAGGGCAAATTCCACTGTTTTTTGCTCGCCCGCGGCAAACTGCAAAACTTGCGCCTCGCCTGTCACACCGCAACGGACGGTAATTTCCTGCGCGATGTCGGAAGTAACCGTGACCGAAGCCGTTTTCGCGTTTAAATCCCACGAAAGGCTGTCCACCTCGGCGCGGGTGCGCGCACGCAAGCCCGTGATTTCACCGCGCTCAAAGCCGTCAAGCAAGACGGCGGGCAAAATTTCAATCGTGCCCGTTTCGGAATACAAAAGGCTTTCGTTTACAATGCCGAGATAGCCGATTTCAAAATCGGTGCAGTAACAACTGCTGCGGTCATAATCGTGATTGGTCATCAGGGAATCGTAGTGAATTTTGTGGTTCATCAGTGTTTTCACAGCACGCGTCAGGCTCTTGCTGTCTTTAAGCCTTGCGGCAATCAGAGAACGGTGCACCAACGCGTGGCTCGCCTCATTTTCGCTTTCGCGGTTCTCTATCGCCTGTATGCAAGCATTGCGTAACGCCTCGTCATTTTGCGTTTCATCAAGCGGCCACACGCAATAGAGGTGGCTTAAATGGCGGTGTTCGTTGTTTTCCGCAAACGAATTGCACGCCCATTCTTTTAATGCACCCGTTTCGTCGTACAAATACGGCGGCAGGTTTTCAAGCATCTGCTCCCATTTTGCGGTGTCGGTTTCAGGGGCAAATTCCTTACTGATTGCAAGCAGCATTTCCAAATTACTGCGGCACGCGGCAATATCAATCGCGGCGTTGGCGGCAGAGGGGCTTGGGTAATTCGACGGATTGTTTTCAGGCGAATAACTCGGCAAAATGCAATAAGTTTCGCCGTCGGCAAGCGCCGTTTTGCCCGCTTCGTAATGAATGTTGCCGTCTTTGTCGGTATAATATTCGGGTGTGAGCAGTTGTGCCCAATAATTTGCGGATTTTGTAAGCAACGGCAGGAGAATATCTTTGCCGAGTGTTAAATACCCGCGCGCGCGGATTTTTTCTATCTGTTTATCCGTCAAATCCGTTTCCGTGACGGACAGCACCGAGCGAAGGGCATCTAAATTAAATTCGTCGCTTAACGGGATTTCCAAATCACCGTAGGTCAAATAGGTTTCGTAAAGGGGCAACAGCATCCACGAAGCGCCCGCGTTCCAATAGCGGAACGGATACGGATAGCAGGTTTCGGTAATGACCGCTTTGTCGCCGTCGGAATTGACGGGTGCTTGCAAAGCGTCCGTAAACCCGTGGGTATTCTGCGCGTTTTCCTCCCAATCGGGCATTTGCCGCAACAGGAAGTATGTATACCCTATCGGCGCGCAAAGAATATTGCTTGTATTGAGCGCGGCGGTTTGCAAATTCACATTGGCGTCCATGGTGTATTTACTGCCCCAGCCCGCTTTCCATTCGCCCGTCCACATGCCGTACAGTCTGCCGGTGGAATACCCCGAACAGCAAAGCGACGCATAGCGCCCCGCGTAGTAAGCGCGTTGCAACAAATCGCTGTGCAAAGCATTTTTGCCGCGCTGACTTTGTAAAATTTGCTCGTTGGATTTTGTGCTTTCGCCGCCTTTAAGCGTCAGTGTGACGGCGTTATACTGCGGCGTATGGATTGCCGCGTGAGCTTGCAGCGCCGCGTCATAGTCAAATTTGCCGTTTGCGGTATAGCTTTCGGCAACGGTTTTCGCCTGTTCTGCTAAACTTTCAACCAAATCATACTGCGTCTGCGCGGCGAAATCGCCGTATGCGCCCATACTTTCCGTACGGTCGGACACGGTCAACAGATACACCGCGTCGGCGTTTTCAATTTGGATTTGCGGGTTGCCCGCACCCACATACTGCGCATCGGGTACGGTTTCGCCGTCTGTGACTTGTTTTGTGCCGCCCTCACAGATAATGTAGGTCACGGTGGCATACCCGCCGTTTTTCAGTTCGCTGTTTTCATAATCGGGATAGTGCGCGACAAGCGCCAACATATCGCCGTCGGCAGAGGCGAGTTTTTTATACTGCAAATCCACTTCGTTTCCGCCGCCGAAATTGGCAAATGCGGAAAGGTTGTCAAACGAAAGCGTACAGTTTACCTTTGCACCGTCGGAAGATGCGGCCATTTTGGTGACGGTCATGCCGTCCGCGCGGGAAGTAAAGGTGGTACGCTCCCAAGTGCCTTTTTTGTCGGTATAGCGCACGCCTACCTCGGCGGTTTCGTACTTCGTGTAGCGCATATAGTCTTTGGCGTGCGACTTTTCCTGCGTAATACGCAGTGCGCCGCCTGGGTGGAAAGAATACACATCGTCATAACTTGCGTTATCGACAATATCCTCGCCCGCCACAATCGCCTGTTTTACGGTTTCGAGTTCGTTGACCGTATCGGGGCAGGTACGCGCATTTTCATTCGGCAGAATAAAGTGCATATTCTGAAAAATCAGCGAATCGCTGTACGGCGCACCGGAGGTGACAACGCCCTGCAAGCCGTTGCCGGAAATCATACCCTCTCGCCACGCGCTTGTTTTATTGCTTGTTTCGGAAAGGGCTTTGTAGGTCGTGCAATACGAGATTTTTTGCAGACTGTCAAACACCTCGGTCACTTCTGCTTTGCTCGCGCCGCAAGCGGACAGTTGCATAAGCAAACCTGCAACGAGCATCAAACAACCTGCTTTTTTTATTTTTTTCATATACATCACCGCTTCTATTGTAACAGAAACGGAAATCAAAAACCCGACATTTTTCTTGACGAAATGTCGGGCTTTGCGATAAAATAGTCGTATTGGGAGGGAATGCTATGATTGCATTGATTTGGAACGGACTGAAACTTACGGTTTCCAAAATCGGCGGCGGTACTTTACACGGAGAAATCGCCGCACACGCGCATTCCAAAAACAGTTACGAACTGCATTACATCACCGCGGGGCGCGGCATTTTACGCACCGATACCGCCGAATATCCGTTGCAAGCGGGCAACTTTTTTATTACGGGCCCGCAAGTGATGCACGCGCAAATTTCGGATGAGAAAAGCCCGATGCAGGATATTTTCATCTATTTACAGCGCGAGGACGCACCCTGTAAAAACGCGGTCGGGCTCACCTTTGCCGAAACGCATTTTTGGTTTTGTGAAAAATTTCCCGATACGGTTTTGCGGCTGATTTTTTCGGAAAACCGCGACCGCCGCTTGGATTACGAAACCGCCGTTTCGGGACTTTTACAACAGTTGCTGACCGAAATTGTGCGGCATTTTCTGCCGGCGGAATCTATTGCCGACAAAGGTGCGGAGACCTTAAATGACCGCCGCTTTTGGATTATTGAAAATGCGTTTCTGTTCGATGAACATTTGACTTTGCGCAGTCTTTCCGAAAAAATCGGGCTTTGCGAACGCCAAACCGAGCGCCTTTTGCAAAAATATTACGGCAAAGGGTTTCGGGAGATTAAAACGGCAACCGGCAATGCCGTAAAAAGCAAAAAGCGATAAGGCGGTTGCCTTGTCGCTTTTTTTAAGAAAACACGAAAGTTGTTTTGCAATTTGCAGCGGCGTGCCGCGCATGACGCGAGGTTGGATTGGAATGGACGGCGGGAGCAAGCCCCTACCGGGTTCCGGGTTCTTCGTTCTGTTCCTGCATCTTTTCCAAAAACGCTTTATCCTGTTTTGTCAATTCCGCCGTTTCGAGCAATTCGGGGCGGCGCAGTTTTGTGCGCAACAGGCTTTGCTCACGCCGCCAGCGCTCAATATTCCCGTGATGCCCCGACAAAAGCACTTCGGGCACTTCTCTGCCGTGCCACACGGGCGGGCGGGTGTACTGCGGGTATTCGAGCAAGGAATTGTAATGGCTTTCGAGTTCTTTTGCCTCGTCATTCGGCAAAACGCCGTCGAGCATGCGGCAAACCGCGTCGGTCAGCACAAGCGCGGGCAATTCGCCGCCTGTGAGCACATAATCGCCCACGGAGATTTCCTCGTCTACAATTTCTTCCAGCACGCGCTCGTCCACGCCCTCATAATGCCCGCACAACAGCACCACGCGCGGCAGGGCGGCAAGTTCTTTGACGCGTGATTGCGTTAAAGTTTTCCCTTGGGGGGAAAGATAGATTAAATGTGGCTTTTCTTCCGTTTCGGAATATAAAGAACGGTAGCAATCATATATCGGTTGGGTTTGCATCAGCATACCCATACCGCCGCCGTAGGGCGCATCGTCCACGCGGTTGTGCTTATCGGCTGTAAAGTCGCGGATATTGACACACCGAATGTCTACACAACCCTTTTCGCGCGCTCTGCCGATGATGCTTTCCGACAGCACCGCCTCGCACATTTCGGGAAAAAGAGTCATAATATCAATCCGCATCTTCGACCACGCTCGCTTTCCCGTCAAATAATCCGACCAAAGGGCGAATGCGAATAATTCCCGCATCTACATCGGTTTCGAGCACCACCTCAGGGATTGCGGGCATCAAAACCGTTTCTCCCGACGGCGTTTCCACCGACCAAATATCGTTGGCATTTGTGCCCGCAATCACTTCGGTCAGTTCGCCGTATTCTGCACCTGTGTCAAGGTCAATGACCTTACAACCGATTAAATCCTGAATGAAGTTTGTCCCCGCGGGCAAGTGCGCGTCTGTGCGGTGCATATACAGAATCTTGCCGCGTAATGCCTCGGCTTTTTCCATCGTATCCACCGTTTCAAACACACCGAGCACCACATTTTTATGCGGGCGCAGTTTTACGGCTTTTAACGGTTTTTCCCCCGCGCTGTCCAAATACAGCGTGGAAAATCCGCACAAAAATGCCGCGCTGTCGCACCACGGCTGGATTTTCACTTCGCCGCGCACGCCGTGCGTACCGACGATTTTTCCGATTTCCAAATACGCTTTTTTCATTGGTTACTCCAAAATTTCAAAAAAGAAACGCGCGTAGGCAAAAAAGCTCACGCGCGTTTTTTCAGTCAATATCCACTTGCACGCGAACGCCGTCTTTGGTAGCGCGTGCTTTCATCACCGTGCGGATTGCCTTGGCAATTCTGCCCTGCTTGCCGATGACACGGCCCATATCGCCCTCTGCCACATGCAGATGATAGACGACATTGCCGCGCTCGTCGGGTTCGTCCACGGTTACGGTAACTGCGTCGGGCGTATCGACCAGCCCCATGGCGATGGTTTTAAGAAGTTCTTCCAAGACAAGAGTCCTCCTTATTTAATCGCGCCGCACTGTTTAAGAAGTGCTTTTGCCGTATCGGTCGGCTGTGCACCGTTTTTAATCCACTGCTGTGCTTTTTCCACGTCGATTTTCACTTCGGCGGGGTTCTTCATCGGGTCAAAAGTCCCGATTTCCTCAATGAATTTGCCGTCACGCGGGGATTTGGAATCTGCCACAACCACGCGATAGAACGGTGCTCTTTTTGCGCCCATGCGGCGCAGTCTGATTTTTACTGCCATTTGTTTTTCCTCCAAATATATAAAATAAAATATATACCAAACACATTTTGTGCCGGAACCGAATTTACATACCGCCGAAGTTGCCGAAATTACCCATACGGCTGAAACGGCGGCGCGTGCTCTTGGAATTCATCTGCTTGAACATTTTGAGCATCTGGCGGTGTTGCGCAAGCAGTTTGTTGACATCCTCCACCTGCATACCGCAGCCTGCGGCAATGCGGCGCTTGCGCGAGGGATTGATGATTTCGGGCTTCGCGCGTTCCTCGGGTGTCATCGAACGGATAATCGCCTGCACGCGGTCAAACTGCCGTTCGTCAATATCGACATCGCGCAGTTTGTTGCCCACACCCGGAAGCATCGATAAAATATCCTTCATCGAGCCCATTTTGCGCACCTGTTGCAGTTGGTCAAGCAAATCGTTTAAATCAAATTTGTTTTTGCGAAGCTTCTTTTCAAGCTCGGCGGCTTTTTTCTCGTCTAAGGATTGCTCGGCTTTTTCAATAAGCGACAGCACATCGCCCATACCGAGAATTCTCGACGCCATACGGTCGGGGTAGAAATAGTCGAGTTCATCGAGTTTTTCGCCCATACCGACAAATTTTATCGGCTTGCCTGTGACGGCTCTTGCGGAAAGTGCCGCGCCGCCGCGGGTGTCGCCGTCCATTTTTGTAAGCACAAGCCCGTCAATGCCCAACGCTTCGTCAAACGAGGTGGCCACCGTGACGGCATCCTGACCGGTCATCGCGTCCACCACAAGCAAAATTTCGTGCGGGTGCACGCTCGCTTTGATGTTTTTGAGTTCCTGCATCAGTTCTTCGTCGATATGCAAACGGCCCGCCGTATCCAAAAATACATAGTCATAGCCGTGGTCTTTGGCAAGTTTGACGGCGTTTTCGGCAATCTCCACGGGATTGCCCTGTCCCATCTGGAACACGGGCACATCGACCTGTTCGCCGACGACCTGCAACTGTTTAATTGCCGCGGGGCGGTACACGTCACACGCGACAAGCAACGGGCGGTGCCCCTCACCTTTTAATTTGCGGGCGATTTTGGCGCAGTGCGTGGTTTTACCGGAGCCTTGCAGGCCGCACATCATCACGATTGTGGGCGGGTGCGAAGCGCAAGTCAAGCGGCTTCCCGTGCCGCCCATCAACGCCGTCAATTCCTCATTGACGATTTTGATGACCATTTGCGCGGGGGTTAAACTTTCCATCACCTGCGCGCCGATGGCACGCTCGGTGACCTTATTGGTAAAATCTTTGGCAACTTTATAGTTAACATCTGCCTCCAAGAGCGCCAAGCGCACTTCGCGCATTGCCTCTTTGACATCGTTTTCATTCAAACTGCCTTTACTTTTCAGCCGTTTAAAGGCGGCCTCTAACTTGTCGGATAATCCTTCAAATGCCATAATGATAAACCTCTGCGATTACTCGATAATATCCAGCGCCAACGACTTAATGCGAACGGTGGTTTCGTTGATTTCGCGCGAAAGCCCATGGTCTAAATTGTAGGCGTTAATGGCTTCGGCGCAGTCGATAATCTGCCCGAGGGTTTCTTTGATATCGTTAAGCTTTTGTGCAAAGCCCAACTTACTCTCCATATCATAAAGCAAGGTTTCGGCGCGCTTAATTGCGTCACGCACACCCTGCCGAGAAATCCCCTCATTTTCGGCAATCTCTGAAAGAGAAAGGTCGTCGTTATAATAATAGCTCAAGAAATCCCGCTGTTTTTCGGTCAGCATTTCGCCGTAAAAATCGAGCAAAATGGTTATTTCTACATTGTTTGCCATGGGTTCTCCCTTTCCTTTCCGATAAAAAGCCCTGTAAAGCCGGAGACTTTACAGGGTGATATTATACTAAACATTTTTCGGCTTGTCAAGTAGCATTTGTCAAAAAACTTACCAAACAATGACAGCGTCATGTTCATTGTTATTCTTGACATCGTCATTACCGATGACGATACCGCCGCCGCTGATATTATTGTTATTATTGTTATTGTTGTTGTTATTATTACTATTGTTATTATTGCTGTTGGTATTGTCGCCGGCGGGCTCGTTCGCTTCCTCGGATTTGGATTCGCGTTCGGCTTTTTCTGCCTCTGCCTGTTCTTTGGTTTTGGTCACCAAATCCTCTATCAATTCAATATCGCCGTTTTCGGAGGTCGTCACGGGAATTAAATCGCCGTACACATTGGTAATGTACTTTTCACCGGCTTCGTCGGTGGTATATTCAAAAGGCGCATAGGTGGAATCTTCTTCAATTTTATCTTTCTTGCCGCAGGCAACCGCCCCAAACACAAACAAAAGCATTGCCAAAGCAACCGCAACCATTTTCTTTTGCATTTCAAACTCCTCCGTCGATTGTATTTTTCTTATCATAGCATACTTCAAAAAGATTTGCAACCGAGAATTATTTTAGTTCGGCAATCGTCACGCCGTCCTCACCCTCACCGTACACGCCGAGGCGGAATGTGCGGATATTCGGGTGCGTGCGTAAATGCGTTTGCACGGCTTTACGCAGAACCCCCGTACCTTTGCCGTGGACAATGGTGATTTCAGTAAGCCCCGAACGCACTGCGCCGTCAATAAACATATCCAAATCCAACAGCGCTTCTTCGGCATTTTTACCGCGCAAATCCACACGCATTGCGCTGACGGCGGGCGCGCGGTCACGCGAAACGGCTGTGCGGCGGTGCGCTGTGCTTTTTTCCGCTTTGCCGCCGACAAGGCGCAGATTTTCAAGCGATACTTTCATTTTCATCGCACCCGAAAGCACTTCCGTGTTGCCTTTTGCATCGGGCACCGTCACAACCGTGGCTTTTGTGCCGAGGGTTGTCACAAGTACCGTATCGCCTGCTTTTAACGGGCGCGGGAGCACATATTCGCCGTCATCGAGCGTGTCAAACCGTTCGGCGGTCAAATCGTCAATCGTATTGAGATGCGATTTCATCGCCGCTTTGGCTTTGCGCGCCATTTCGGCGGCATTTTTCTCCTTTGCCTGTTCCTTTTTCAGGCGTTCCACCTCTAACAGCAACGAGTTTGCGGCGCGGCGGGCATTTTCAACCAAGCGATTTGCCTCCGCTTTGGCACGCGCCAATTCTTTTTCGCCTTTTTCGGTGGCGTCCTGATATTTTTTCTCCGCTTTTTGGCGTAAAGCGTCGATTTCGCGTTGTAAAGCAAGTGTTTTTTCTTTTTCCTGTTCCATTTCGGCGCGGGTTTGCTCTAAGGTGTCCACCACATCTTCAAAACGGCGGTTTTCCGTGGCAACGAAACCCTGTGCCGCTTCAATAATCTCCTGCCGAAGCCCCAACCGCTCGGAAATCGCAAAGGCGTTGGAGCGTCCGGGAATGCCAATCAACAACTTATAGGTCGGTGCAAGCGTTTCCACCGAAAATTCACACGAGCCGTTTTCCACGCGGTCAGTAGAAAGCGCGTATTCCTTTAATTCCGAATAATGCGTGGTGGCGGCAATTTTGGCGCCTTTTTTGCGCAAAGCCTCTAACACCGCGACCGCCAGCGCCGCGCCCTCGACGGGGTCGGTACCCGCGCCGAGTTCGTCAATCAATACAAGCGTATTGTCATCCGCCTCGCGGTCAATGGAAACAATATTGGTCATATGTGCCGAGAAGGTCGAAAGCGACTGCTCAATGCTTTGCTCGTCGCCGATGTCCGCAAGCACCTTGCCGAACACCGCCACGCGGGAATTGTCCGCCGCGGGGATATACAGCCCGCAAGCCGCCATTAAAGTCAACAGCCCGAGTGTTTTAATCGAAACCGTTTTGCCGCCCGTGTTGGGGCCTGTAATCACAAGCGAATCGAAATCCGTACCTAAGCGCATATCCACGGGTACAACCTTTTGCATCGGAATCAGCGGGTGACGCGCTTTTTTCAGTTCGATTTCACCGAACGCGTTTAAAATCGGCTTGCTCGCTTTCATTTGATAGGCGAGATTGGCTTTGGAAAATATCAAATTGAGTTCCACGGCGCTTTCATAGCTGATTTTGATGCTGTCATAAAACGAGCCCGCCTCGGCGGAAAGTTCCGCCAAAATGCGCTCGATTTCGTCGCGTTCTTTGCTTTCAAGCACCTTGATTTCATTGTTCGCCTCCACCACGCTTGCGGGCTCGATAAACACGGTTGAGCCGCTCGACGAGGTATCGTGCACCATCCCCGCAACTTCGGCGCGGTGCTCGCTTTTCACGGGGACAACAAAGCGCCCGTTGCGTTGGGTGACGATTGCTTCCTGCAAGCTGTTTTTATAGGCGGGGGAACGCAGAAGTTTGTCTAACTGCTCGCGGATTTTCGCGTCCTGCTGTTTCATTTTGCGGCGAATGGTTTTGAGTTCCGGTGAGGCATTGTCGGACATTTCGTCCTCGGACAAAATCGCCGTGTTGATTTTATCCTCCAAATATTTATTGGCGCAAATGCTTTGGAACAACTCGTCAATCGCTGTGGTAAGCCCCGCGCACTTTTCATGCCACGCGAGAATCCCGCGCAACACGCGCAACACCTGCGCGACCGTTAACAGTTCACGCATAGACAGCGTACTGCCGGCCTCGGCACGGTGGAGGGAATTGTTGACATTGCAAAGCCCGCCGAATGACGGCGCGCCGAATTTGGCAATCAAAATATGCGCCGCCTCGGTTTGCTCGAGCAGGTGCTGTGCCTCGAAATACGCGGTTTGCGGTTTGAGGGACAGCGCGCGGTCGCGAGCTTCGTCGCAGGCGGTCAAATTGCCTAACTTTTCTAAAATTTTCGGAAGCTCTAAGGCTTCAAAATGCTTGTTCATATGCGATATTTCCTAATTTTCGTGTTTGCTTATCGTAGATTTATATTGTAACACGAACCGTAGTAAAAATCAATGACTGCGCACTTGAACAAGGGCAGGACATATTCCGTCAGGGAGCATTATATCCGAAAGTTACAATCAACGGTTCCTCCGCGCAATGGTCTTCACAGGTACAGCGCACTACCACATATCCGTTCATCCCGCCGGTGGTATTGTCAATTTCTTCTTCCTTTTTTTGATTCCAATAGTCCGTACTCTGAGCGATATAAATGTTCATTTCGTAGTTATATTGTTCCCAATCCGGATTGGTCTTTTCAACATACTCATACTCAGGGATAGGAATTAACGAAATATAGCCTTTGTCTTTGCTTGATGGGTCTTCCACAACCGGCTTATAAATAATATTTCCGTTTTCGTCTCTTTTCGGGACTTTATCATATATGTACTTTTCTTTTAACATTTTCTCTTTATCGCTTAAATCATTTTGTAAAAGTCGGTCATATTTTGCGTCTATACCTGTATTGACAAAGGAAATATACAGTTGGCACCCTTCGCCGGTAGACGGCAATTGTAGAGTGCTGTTTTCCCCGCCGTAAAACTGCCGCAGAAAATATTCGCCGTAATCCTGACAACGGACGGAACTGCGCATATCGTTATAATAGTAAATCGGTTGCGGCTGAATTTGTTTGTTATTCCATGTTGTCCAAGTATGCGTTTCCGGGTCATAGCTGCCCGGTTCCCATAATGTATGTCTATCAGAGTCATAAGACATATTATCTCCATTTTTATAATCGAGCAGGTAATCCACTAAAATACGCTGGTTGGCTTGACATTCTTTTTTGTGCGCATAGGCAACCGTCTTTGCCCCGACAGGAACCGCTATCGCTGTAACGCAGCCAAGAATGGCAATGACAATCAACAACTCTACCAATGTAAATCCTCTTTTTCTACGCATACTATCCCTCTCCTTTGGTGCTTACGATGCGATTTGACTTATCATCATCGGATTTTATCTTATTTTATCCTACTTTATAATACTTGTCAATATCTCATACGATTTTGTGATAACATAAAACAGAGGTGATTTTGTGAAACCGCTGAAAGAAAAAATCAGTATCACCGTAGATAGTGATTTGTTAAAAACCATTCGTACATTGGCAGAAGAAGACGACCGTTCCTTATCGCAATATATCAATTTGATTTTGAAAAAGCATGTTGAAAAAGACCATGACCAAAAACAGTAAAAGGCAGTTCAAACGAACTGCCTTTTTGTTCTTATTCAGCCGCGTAATTTCGCGGACGGACAGGGATGTCCGTCCCTACGCGGTGTTCGCATCCAAGTATGCGGTTATTTGCGGCGGGGGCAAGCCTCCCGCCCTACCGTGCAAAAACATTTCGTTCGTAGGGGCGGGGCTTATGTGCCCGCCCGTAATTTTGATGTGATTTTATGCGGGCGTGGATTTTCTCCGAAAACAGGCACCCTTTTGTCCGCTTTCGCGAACATTTCCCCTTACAGGGGAATCCCCCGCCACTACGCGAAAACACATTGCGTGCGTAGGGGCGGTCGACCCGGCCGCCCGTGGGGGTTGATGGTATTTTGCGGAACAACACGAAGGTTGTTCCCTACGAGATGTAGGGGCGAACTGCGTTCGCCCGCGTAATTTGATATGATTTTGCCCCTCCGTCACGCGCTTTGCGCGTGCCACCTCCCCAAGAATTTGGGAGGTTTGCGGAACGGTACGACCGTTCCCTACACAATCAAAATTCACCCATGCGTAAAAACATAGATAAAAACAACCGGAAGGCGAAATGCCCTCCGGTTATCTGTTTTATGTAGAGATATGCGAAAAAGGAAACGGGAACGAATTACCGTTTAATATCGTCCCATGCCACGCCGTTGATGTGGAACAAATCGTCAAACTCGTAACGGTTGTTTTCGTCTTTCGAGTGGCTCGGATACCAAACCTGTGCAAAGAACGGGTTGGTTTTGGCAATCGCGTCATAATCCCATGCCTTCTGCGGGATGTAGCACTCGGGGCACCAATGGCCGCCCAACAAAATGAGCGCGGGGCTGGCCTCAAATTCGGTGCCGCAATGACCGCATTTCCATTTGAGTTTGGTCGCCATATCGCCTTTGGTCATCGACGCAGACAGGCATTCACCGCCGCGGAACGCCGCCGCCTGCTTCATATCGTCAATATCCAATTCGCTTTCGGGCTTCGACTCGTCATAGCCGTGGTCGAGTTTAAACTGCTCGGCGGCGCTGTTGTCCTTGTCGAACTTGATGAGTTCAAAGTCTTCCCATTTGGACGGGATTTTCTCCCATTCTGCTTTGGAGCCGTAATAGGCGCTCAAACGCACCTCATTATTTTTGGCAACCCAATCCAGCGTGCCGAAATCGGGCGTAGAAGCAATCTTTTTCATAAAGGGTTTTGCGCAAGCCGCCACCAGATTCTTCGGCAGATAGCGCGGAATTTTGAAGTAGAATTCAACCTGGTCAGCCAAGCGGTTGAAGTAATCCTGAATCGGCAGATTCTCGCGGAAGTGCAGGAATTCTTCGAGCTTGTCGCCGTCGGCATAGAACTGCCCGTGGAAGTTCTTGGTGATGAACCAGTTGGGGTCAAACAGCTTTTCGGGACCTGCCAAGCCGAGCGTGCCCAACAGCAGGCATTCAAATTCGTAGTTGGAAATTCTGTATTCTTTACCGGAACCGATGTTGAAGAAGTGATTCCAGAAGTCTGCGCCGAGGTTGCCTTTTGCGTCCTCATCGACCAAATTTGCAAGCAGTCTGCCGGAGTCCTCCACCGTGCACCATTCCAAAACGCCGTTAATCGGCACATGGAACATAATCGGATCCATATTCTTTAAGATGTTGGGATACAGAATACCGGACTGACGCATAACCACCCAATTTTTCAGGCCGCTTTCAACAAAGGTAGATCGG
>JBJEPV010000006.1:0-3499 GCA_051881415.1 Candidatus Fimenecus sp. | reverse complement strand
CCTACAACCGCTTCTCTCCCTCCGTCTTTTGCCTACGGCAAAAGCCACCTCCCTCCCAGAGGGAGGAATAAAAGGAGCGCGGCTACGCCGCTAATCTAAATCAAAATTTGTCATTCTGAACGAAGTGAAGAATCTCCAACAGGAGTGCCATAGAAACGAGATTCTTCGGCTTCACCGCAGAATGACAAATTGCGCGACGCAGTTTACCCTTATATATTTATGCCTGCAAAGGCTTTCGGGCCCGCACAAAAAACACAATCGGTTTTTTCGCTTCCTGCGTTAGATGATTTTTAACTAAAACCGTTTCGGTCATACACGCAACGCTTTGGCGGTAATAGGGCAGGGCGTAAAAGGCGGGCAATATCAAAAAACTGCACAGCGCCCACGGGAAAAATTGCAATTTGAAACGGACAACGGAAAATGCGCTTTGCCGTGCCAATTTTCGGCTCGTTTTAAGCGTATCTATTAAACCCGTTTGCGGTGACAGCACCAAAAGTGCGTCGCAAAATGCATAGCTTTGTGCGGCGGCAAAGCCGAAATACAGCCCGACAAAGCACAATACGCCCAAAAACAGCAGCGAAAAAGCCGCAAGGAACTGCGAAATGCCCCCGTTTTGCAGTTCATAGAAAAACCCCGCCGCGAACAGAAAAAACGGCAAGAAATAAAACAGAAATCCAAAAAAGGTGAGTGCTTTTTTTAAATAATACAGAAAGCCGATTTGAACCGCGTGCCCAAAGCGGAATTTCCCGAAGAAAGCGAAAACCCCGACGGCATTGCGGCTGTTTTCCAAAAACCACCGCTTTTGCAAAAAAGCAAGCAGCGCAAACAGCCACAGCGACAAAAGCGTTGCGACCGAAAACAGCGCATAAAATCCGACTTTTGCATAAACGGATTGCGCCGCTATCGGATATTCGGCCAAATGCAACAAAGAATACAGACTGACCGCGGTGCAAAGCACACAAACAAGCCGCAGGAAAAAGCCCAAAAGACAAACCGCAAGCGCCTTTCTGCGCGAGGTCAGCAGGATGTTTTGTGCACGGATTTTGGCACGGGCAAAGGACATACAAATCGCCTCACAAGGATATTTTTGGTAATATTATTTCCTAAAATAATTAAAAAATAAAAAAATATTCATAAAATTTTTGAAAAATCCATTGACATTTGCCGCCGTCTTGCATATAATGCAAAAAGCACATTCCCTTTCGTGCGGGGGAACTGCAAATTTTGAGAAAGGAAAACGAAACGCCCTTTTGAAATTTTCGGGCGGCAAATGAAAATAGCGCCGGGCCTGCCTTGGCACGGTCACCGCGTTTGCGGTGTTTTCGGGCAGGTGACGAGGAAGAGGTTATCGAAACATTCGGCGGATGCCTCTTGCCCCATAAGTGCGGGGGCACAAGCTTTTTGCCAAAAGCGGGCAGTAATGCGCGTGCACAACGCAAAAAGTAAGCACAAATTTATTTTGTAAAGGAAACAAGTAAATATGTGTGGAATTGTTGGTTATATTGGGGAGAACTGTGCTTCTCCGGTATTGCTGGACGGTTTAAAAAAGCTGGAGTACCGCGGGTACGATTCGGCAGGGCTTGCTGTGGTCGAAAACGGCGAAGTGCAGGTGGTCAAAACCAAAGGCCGCGTGGCGGATTTGGAACAAAAACTGAAAGAAAGCAAGCCGCTTTCGGGCACGGTCGGCATCGGGCACACGCGTTGGGCAACCCACGGTGCGCCGACGGATGAAAATGCCCACCCGCATACGGGCGGCAACGGTATGGTGACGCTCGTACACAACGGGATTATTGAAAATTATATCGCTTTAAAATCCATGCTTGAAACAGCAGGGTACACCTTTGTCTCCGAAACGGATACTGAGGTTTTGGCGCAACTGTTCGCCTATTATTACAAAGGCGACGCGGTGGCGGCCATGCGCAAGGTGATGCAGACCGTGCGCGGCTCGTACGCCGTGGCGGTATTGACAAAAGACTGCCCCGACCGCATTTTGGCGGCGAAAAAAGACAGCCCGCTGATTGTCGGCAAAGGGGAGGGCGAAAATTTCCTCGCGTCCGATATTCCCGCTGTGTTAAAGTATACCCGCGACTGTTATTTGTTAAACGACGGCGAAATTGCCGTGCTTGAAAAAGACAGTATCTCGTTTTTTGACAGCACGGGCACGCCGCTTACAAAAGAGATTTATCGCGTGACCTGGGACGCCGAATCGGCGCAAAAGGGCGGATATAAGCATTTTATGAAAAAAGAAATCGCCGAACAGCCCAAAGCCGTGCGTGACACGCTTTCCCCACGGATTGTAAACGGCAAAGTGGAATTGCCCGAATTGCGTTTGACCGACGAAGAAATCCGCGCAGTCGGCAAAGTGCATATCGTGGCGTGCGGCAGTGCGTGGCATGTCGGTATGGCGGCAAAATATATTTTGGAAAGCCTTGCGGGCATTCCCTGCGAAACCGATTTGGCAAGCGAATTTCGCTATCGAGACCCGATAGTGAGAGAAGGCGATATTTGTGTGGTCATCAGCCAGTCGGGCGAAACGGCGGACACCTTGGCAGCGCTTCGCGAAGCCAAGCGCAAAGGTGCGCACACGGTGTCGATTGTCAATGTGGTCGCCAGCACCATTGCCCGCGAAAGCGATGATGTGATTTATACCATGGCGGGCCCCGAAATTGCCGTGGCCACCACAAAGGCATTTTCGGCGCAGTTGGCGGTTGTGTATTTGTTAGGGCTGTATTTTGCCCGCGCGGTCGGCAGACTGACCGAAACCGAAGAACAGGCAAAATGCGCATCATTGTTAGAATTGCCCGAACAAATTGAAAACCTTTTGCAGTTGGATGAAGAAATGGCAACCCTTGCGCGGCAGTTTTCAGCGGCGAAAAATGTGTTTTTCATCGGGCGCGGGCTCGATTACGCAATTTCGTTGGAGGGTTCTTTGAAACTCAAAGAAATTTCGTATATCCACTCCGAAGCCTATGCGGCAGGGGAGTTAAAGCACGGCACAATTTCACTGATTGAACCGGGCACGCCCGTAGTTGCCGTTGCCACGCAGGAAGCGCTGTTTGAGAAAACGCTCGGCAACATCAAAGAGGTACGCGCCCGCGGTGCACGGGTGATTGCGCTCGTTTCGGGCGAGCACAAGGAGGTTTCGGAGTTTGCGGACGAAGTGATACACATTCCGCAAGCGGATGCGACGGTAACCCCGTCGTTGGATGTTATTCCCTTGCAGTTGTTCGCCTATTATATGGCGCTCGAACGCGGCTGTGATGTTGATAAGCCCCGCAATCTTGCAAAATCCGTGACGGTGGAATAACCCGCGTGCGACGCGGCGAAAATTGGGGTTTGTGTCGGGGGTATTAACGGAACGGGCAAGACCGTTCCCTACGCATAAAATACAATATAGGCGTAGGGGCGTGCATTGCGCGCCCGTTTGTAGGGGCGGGTTTCCATGCCCGCCCGTAAATTTTTATGGCGTCTGGCGGAACGACACTAAGGTCGTTCCCTA
>JBJEPV010000005.1:0-3575 GCA_051881415.1 Candidatus Fimenecus sp. | reverse complement strand
ACTTGGCTGCTCCTGAGGGAACGCCGATTTATGCGGCCTATGCGGGGACGGTGTCAGAAGTCGGGTGTTCCGCAGTACGCGGCAACTATATCATTTTAGAGCACGGCAACGGTGTACGCACGGTTTACTGCCATTGCAGTACGGTTTTGGCGGAAAAAGACGCTAACTTAAAAAGCGGTGAGGTTATTGCGGCAGTCGGCGCAACGGGGCAGGCAACCGGCCCACATTTGCATTTTGAAATTTGGATCGGAACGACGCGCTGTAATCCCGCTTGGAGTTTAGGCTTGTATGCAGATAACGGTACGGGGCGTTAAAGTTAGAATCGGTTTTTGGTTTGCGGCATTGCTTTGTTTCTTGCTGATATGTACCGATAACCGAGTGCTGTGCTTTGCCGTCCTGTTTTCGCTTCTGCATGAATGCGGACATTTGCTGTGTGATTTTTTGTTGCACGAAAAGCCGCAGGAAATTACCTTCGGGCTGTTTGGGTTGTCCATTGTACGCGCTGACGATATTTGTTTCAGTTATCCGCAGGAAATTTGCGAGGCGTTGGCGGGGCCTGCCGTCAATTTCCTGCTGTTTTTGCTGTTTTTGCTGTTGTATTATTTTTATCGTACAGAAACCGTGTTCACCTGTTGCTTTGTGAATTTATATATTTTTCTGTTTAACGCAATGCCCGTGTTTTCTTTGGACGGCGGCAGAGCCTTTTGGGCGTTCGTATGCAAATATATTGACAATCCCGAAACCCAGCAAAACATACAAAAGACGGTTTCCTTTTTTTGCATTTTGGTGATGATGGGATTCGGATTTTTTGTTTTACTGCGCAGTCAATATAATTTCACGCTCCTTTTGTTGGCAATTTACCTGATGATTACCCTTTTTGTAAAATGTTAGAATTGCAAAAAAACAACTTTTCGTGTATGATACTGTGTATCAACCAAAAAGAGGTATTCTATGCTTACAAAAAAACAGGAACAGTTATTAAATAAAGTGCAAAAACCCGCACGCTATACGGGCGGTGAGGTGAATTCCGTTGTCAAAGATAAAAACAGCGTGAAATTCCGCTATGCGTTTTGTTTCCCCGATAACTACGAAATCGGGATGTCGCACCTTGGGATGAAGATTTTATACAGCCTTGTCAACGCGCGTGAAGACGCGTGGTGCGAGCGTGTGTTTGCCCCGTGGACGGATATGGAAGAAGAAATGCGCAAAGCGGATGTGCCGCTGTTTGCTCTTGAGAGCGGCGACAGCCTTTCGGAATTTGATATGATTGGCTTTACGCTGCAATACGAACTCAGTTATTCCAATGTTTTAAATATGCTTGACCTCGGCAAAATCCCGTTGAGAAGTTGCGACCGCCAATCCCTTACGCCGATTGTGGTCGGCGGTGGCCCGTGTGCGTGCAACCCCGAGCCGTTGGCGGATTTCTTTGATATTTTTCTGCCCGGCGAAGGGGAGGAGGTCACCAACGAACTGATTGACCTTTTAATCGAACATAAAGAAAAAGACTCCTCAAAACTTGAGTTTTTACGCGACGCGGCAAAAATTGAGGGCGTGTATGTGCCAGCGTTTTATGATGTCTCCTATCATGCAGACGGTACTATCGCCGCCGTAACACCGCAAGAGGGCGCACCTGCAAAAGTGAAAAAACGCATTATTTCGGATTTGGACAAGGTATATTACCCCGAAAAATTTGTGGTGCCGTATATTGATATTGTCCACGACCGCGCAGTAGCCGAAGTGTTCCGCGGTTGTATTCGCGGTTGCCGTTTTTGTCAGGCGGGGTTTATTTACCGTCCAATCCGCGAAAAATCAAGCGACACCGTCAACCGTCAGGCAAAATGCCTTTGCGACACGACAGGGTATGATGAAGTTTCACTTTGTTCGTTGAGCACGAGCGATTATTCGGGAATTGAACAGTTAATCCCGCAAATGTTTTCGTGGGCACTGCCTGAAAAAATCAATGTCTCTCTGCCGTCTTTGCGTGTGGATAATTTCTCGGAAGAACTGATGGAGGAACTCAAAAAAGTCCGCAAAAGCGGGCTTACATTCGCGCCCGAGGCGGGTACACAGCGATTGCGTGATGCCATCAATAAAAATGTCACCGAAGAAGAAGTTTTGTCTACTGCCGCACAGGCGTTCCGCGGCGGTTGGACTTCTGTCAAACTCTATTTTATGATGGGTCTGCCGACCGAAACTTTGGAAGACATTGCAGGGATTGCCGAACTTGCCCAAAAGGTGGTCAACGAATTTTACAAAAATCCGGACAAGCCCAAAGGAAAAGGCGTGACGGTCAGCATCAGCGTGGCATCCTTTGTGCCGAAGCCCTTTACGCCGTTCCAATGGGAACCGCAGGACACCATGGAACAGTTGGTCGCAAAGCAAAAGCATTTGATGGAAAATGTGCATACCCACAAAATTCAGGTTAGCTGGCATCAATCGCAAACGAGTTTCTTAGAGGGTGTGTTTGCCCGCGGGGACCGCAAACTTTGCGATGTGATTGAGACGGCTTGGCGCAAGGGCTGTAAGTTTGACGGTTGGGATGAATATTTCCTGTTCGACAAATGGATGGAAGCGTTTCAAGAATGCGGTGTGGACCCCGCATTTTACAGCAATCGCCGCCGCGATTTTTCCGAGATTTTGCCGTGGGATCACTTGGATTACGGTATTCGCAAAGAATTTTTAATCGAGGAAAACAAAAAGGCACACGAGAGTATAACCACCCCGAACTGCCGCCAAAAATGCGCAGCGTGCGGCGCGGCGCGCTTGAACGGAGGGAAATGCGATGCAAAATGATGTTCGGCTCTTTTTTACCAAAACAGGGTTTGCAAAATACATTTCTCACCTCGATTTAATGCGCTGTATGTCCCGTGCCGTCAAGCGTGCGGGCATTCCGCTGTGGTATACCGAGGGGTTTAATCCGCATTTGTTTATGACCTTTGCGCGCCCGCTTTCTTTGGGGCAGGAAAGCCTTTGCGAGGTTGTCGACGTGCGCTTAATAGGGGAGATGACCTTTAAAGAAATCCAAACCCGCTTAAATGAAGCACTTCCCAAAGATATTTCCGTGGTATCCGTGCAAAAACCCGTGCATAAACCGAGCGAAATTGCCTTTGCCGATTATGAGGTGCGTCTGTACTGTGAAAATCCAGCATCATTAAAAGCATATATGGAAAACGCCTTTTCCAAAGAACAAATTACCGTTCTCAAAAAGGCGAAACAGGGCAGACGCAAAATTGATAAAGAAATTGATATTAAACCGAATGTTTTACGGTTTGATACAGCAACAGAAGAAAATGGGGTCTGCCTGGATTTGCGCTTAACGGCGGGTGACCAAACCAATATCAATCCGACATTGCTTTTGTCAGCGCTGACAGACGGCTTTGACGGCGAAATTCAAAACACCGACATTCTCAAAAAGCACATTTTGCTTGAAAACGGGGAGCCGTTTTGCTAATATTTCGGAATTTCTGCTTTTTTAAAAATAATACTTGCTTTTTGCAAAAACCTATGGTATTATATTTTAGCATTTTGCGTTGGTTTCTCACCAACGGCAGTTAATGGCAACATTAAAGCTGGCG
>JBJEPV010000004.1:0-3736 GCA_051881415.1 Candidatus Fimenecus sp. | reverse complement strand
CGCATTACGGACGGTTCGTCCGTAAAATTGCTTGCTATTGTGACCGCAGTCAAAAAGAAAACGACCAAAAATGATACGACAATGGCTTTTGTAACGGTCGAAGATTTGTACGGCAGTATCGAACTTTTGGTCTTTCCCCAAATTTATGCGCAGTTTTCGCATCTTTTACAAGTCGGAAATATCCTCCTTGTGGAAGGGCGTGTGTCATTGCGGGAAGAGGAGAGTGCAAAGGTGATTCCCGACCGTATTTCTCCTTGTCCGAATGCGGCTGCTGTCGGCGAACCGCCGTCTCGTCCGTCTGCGCAGGCAGAAAATTCGACGCAAAAAAGCCAAGCGATTCCGCACGAAATTCAAACAGGTTTGCTGTTGCTCGTGGATACTTTAAACAGCCGGCAGGACAGAAAAGTAAAAAATCTGCTTTCCGTTTTTGAAGGGAATGTTCCTGTTTATTTGTATTATAATGACACAAAGAAAAAGTATGTTTCCGCCAGGGGCGTTGATGTCAATATCCCTTTACTGAACGAACTGAAAGAGCTGTTAGGCGAAAAAGGCGTAATGTTAAAATAAAACAGTCTTTTTGTTAGAAAGGAAGATATTTACTTGACATTATTGCGGTTTTGTGTATTATAGTATTTTGATGTATACAGATTTGAATTTTTGAGGTGAAGGATTATGAAAACCATCGGTGTGTTAACAAGCGGCGGCGACGCGCCCGGCATGAATGCGGCTATCCGTGCGGTTGTGCGTGCCGGCTGTGAAAGCGGGCTCCGCGTTATGGGGATTCGTCGCGGCTACAACGGCCTTATGTACGGCGATATGTATGAAATGAATTTGCGCAGCGTTTCCAATATTATTAACCGCGGCGGCACAATTTTGTATTCTGCAAGAAGCCCTGAATTCAAAACCGAAGAGGGTATGCAGAAAGCCATGGATGTTTGCAAAGAAATGCAAATGGAGGGTATTGTTGTTATCGGCGGCGACGGTTCGTTCCGCGGCGCGCGTGACCTTTCTTTGCGCGGTGTGCCCTGCGTCGGCATTCCCGGCACGATTGATAATGATATTGCCTGCTGTGACTATACCATCGGGTATGACACCTCCATGAATACGGTTATGGAAATGGTGGACCGTCTGCGTGATACTTCCGAGTCGCATGACCGTTGCTCCGTTGTTGAGGTTATGGGCAGAAGAGCAGGGTATATTGCCTTAAATGCGGGTATTGCCTGCGGTGCGACAACCATTTTAATTCCTGAAGTACCCTTTGATTTTGAAAAAGATGTCATTGAGCGTATGCAACGCACGCAAAAAGCCGGCAAGCGTCACTTCATCATCATTGTTGCAGAGGGCATCGGCGGTGTGCAGGAAATGGCACAACGCATCGAAAAAGAAACCGGTGTGGAAACCCGTGCAACCATTCTCGGTCATGTACAGCGCGGCGGTTCTCCGACCGTTCGGGACAGGGTTGTCGGCAGTCAAATGGGATATAGAGCTGTTGAACTGTTAAAAGAAGGCATCGGTAACCGTGTGGTGGCAATGCAAAAAGACCAAATCGTAGACTTCGATATTTTTGAAGCGCTGAACATGCAAAAGAGCATTGATTTGGATTTGTATAAGCTTGCGCACGAAATCTCTATCTGATGAAAAATATTGTTTTAATCGGTATGCCCGCTTCGGGCAAAAGTACCGTTGGCGTTATTTTGGCAAAAACGCTCGGCATTGGCTTTTGCGATACGGATTTGGTGATTCAACAGCGGGAAAAGCGACTGCTGCAGGAAATTATTGATACGGACGGGATTGCTCATTTTTTAGACGCGGAATGTGCGGCAATTCTCTCGCTGGATTGTGAAAACTGTGTAATCGCCACCGGCGGTAGTGCCGTTTTTCGTGATGCGGCGATGCAAAAACTTCGGCGAAACGGAATCATTATATTTTTAGATGTATCTTTGGAAACCGTCAAATCCCGTTTGAATAATATTAAAACGCGCGGGGTTGCGGCAACAAAAGGCAAAACCATAGATGATATTTATTATGAGCGTTTGCCGTTTTATCAAAAATATGCCGACATCACGGTTTCTTCTGACGCCAAATCCTCGGAAGATGCAGTTGCGGACATTTTGATGGCATTAAAACAACTTAAAAAATAAAAATGCAGACTTTACGGTTGAATTCTAAAATTCACCGTAAAGTCTTATTTTTTCCGTTTATATTTTTTCACATTTCGCACAAAGTATTAGTGCGGTCCGAAAAACCGCGTGCGGAGGTGAAAAATGAAGAATTTATTCAAGTTTTTCAGCCTTTTCAGTCTTGTTGCTGCCTCTGTCATATTTGCTTTGGTCTTTTTGGGAGACAAGGTTTATCCCGATACCATCCGCCTTTTGGAGAATCAGGAGATAAATGTCAACGGCATTTACTCGTTGCAGAATTGCGACTCGGAAAGCACAGTGCTTTCTGCAAATTCTGCGCACACGGTCTCCGACGGCTCCGAAGGCGCGGAAAGTTACCAAGTAAATATTTCGTTGCTCAACACCATTCCGGTGAAATCTTCGACAGTGACGGTCAGCAAACGGCAATATGTCGTGCCGAGTGGTGATGTTTTCGGCATTAAAATCTTTACAGACGGTATTTTGATTGTCGGTATGGATGATGTGCCAACCGCAGAGGGGATTGTAAGCCCCGCAAAGCGTGCAGGTCTAAAAGTCGGCGATGTCATACTCGCGATTAACGGGTGCTCTGCACAAAATGTGTCGCAACTCAGTGCCGCAGTACAGGCGAGCACCGACAGTATCACCTTAACCGTGCGCAGAGATAAAAAAGTGTGGCAAACTCAGCTTACGCTTGCCGTTTCCTCAAACGACGGCACACGAAAAGCGGGCTTGTGGGTGCGAGACAGCACTGCGGGCGTCGGTACCATGACTTTCTATTGTAAAGAGAACGGTATATTCGGCGGACTCGGTCACGCAATCTGTGACTTGGATACCGGTGCGGTGATGCCGTTTGGACACGGCGAAGCCATAAAAACCCAAATCAGCGGCTGTTATAAAGGCAGTGCCGGCATTACCGGTGAGCTTTGCGGTGTGTTTGAAGAGGAAAGCCTCGGCACACTTTACAGCAACGGGGAAACGGGTGTATTCGGCGTGTTGGACGCGTACAACGAAAGTGCGACCGAAATGGCTGTGGCAACAAAAAATGAGGTGAAGACCGGCTACGCACAGATTCTTGCAACGGTTGACGATACAGGCCCACAGTATTATGATGCCAAAATCGTTAAGGTTTACCCAAATTCTGATGAGAACGGTAAAAATATGATTGTCGAAGTAACCGACAACGCTTTGATTGAAAAGACAGGCGGTATTGTGCAAGGTATGAGCGGCAGTCCTATCATTCAAAACGGTATGCTTGTCGGTGCGGTGACGCATGTATTTGTCAACAATGCATTGCAAGGCTACGGCATATTTGCCGAAACAATGCTGAAAGATGCCGAAGCAATCAACGAACAGATGTTGAAAGCGGCATCGTAAGCGAAGGGATGTATAACTGTATTTTACGGTTATACATCCTTTATTTTTAAGGTTTTCTGTATAAAAATGAAAAAAATAAAAATATTTTCAAAAAATCCATTGCCAAATATTAACTAATATGGTAAAATATGGCAGAAATCAAAACAGGAGGTCAATTTTATGGAGAAAACACTCAAAATTCTATTTACGGAGGAAGCAAACGAATTCGGAAAGCATTGCAC
>JBJEPV010000003.1:0-3746 GCA_051881415.1 Candidatus Fimenecus sp. | reverse complement strand
GAGCAGCGGTCTCCAAAACCGCGTGCCGAGGGTTCAAGTCCTTCTGCCCCTGCCACACGAAAAGCCTTGAAAATCCTTGATATATAAGGGTTTGCAAGGCTTTTTTATTTTCGTTCATTTTTAAAAACATCCCGTAAAAAGGCATGAAAAAGTATAAAAAAGTGTAAAAATTCAAGTCAACGTGCAAGTCAGTTTGTTCATTCTTATAGGGTTAGATTTCGCGGGTTACGCTTTCTGCAACAGATAATGCGGGTATGTGTCCATTCGACTGTCAGGTTCGTATTCCCCTACAATTTTAATCTTCCCGCGGTCGATGAGGTCAAGAATTCTGTCGCACAAAAAGCCGTCAAGGACATACTGGTTTCGGTCAAAGGTTTTCCCCAACACCTGACCAAGCAAGCTCACCATTTGCATCGGCGTATCGGTGAGATTTTCCAATATAAATGCATCAAAATAGTCTTCCCCTGCGCTTTTCAAAACGCCGTTTTCATTCACGCGCAACAGACCGTTTTCGCGGCGCAACCGTTCCCATTCCCGTGCATACAAAGCAATTTCTTCTTTGGTGGCTTTGTGCGCAAGATAAAGATAGTCCATCGGTTCTCCCAAACACATCGCCCATGTTTTACATTTGTTCTCCGGCGGGAACGGAATCAATGTAATATCGCCGTCGGTATTTTCAAGTTGACTGCAAATGTAGTATAAGCCGCACATGGCGTATTCCGCATCGGAATACCAAATGCGCAACGGCACATGATTTTCAGCCGCCGCAACAATGCTTTGCACCGCTTTTGTATAAGCGATATATCTACGCCGCGCCTTGCTCTTTCGGTCATAGAAAGCGCGCAAAACCTCTATTCGATTTTTGGCAAACTGTTCCGCCGCGATTTCGCCTAAATTCAACCACAAAGAAATCTCAATCCGTTCGTCGCTCGGCGCTGTCAAAATTTCTTGCATTTCGGGCGACGGGAACATATTTTCTGCCGCTGTGGCGATTTCTCCGATTTCCTCTTTTGTATGCAAAATCGCACCGAGAACACCCGCGTCAGACCGGGAAAAACAAATATCTATCATTTCAATTCCTCTTTTCTAAACAAAGAACAGTTTTACGAAAAATAATTTTTGAAATCCGCGCCGAAAATATATAAAATCCATTGCAATCCGCATAGAGAAATGCTATAATAGCGCCAATGGGAATGAAGTTCTCCCGTGGGTAAAGTGTATGCACACACTTTACCCTAAACCGCTTTTAAAGCTGATGACTTCTGTGATTGTATCGCAGAAATTGTCGGCTTTTTTGCGTTATCGGAGGAAAATATGTTAACTTCACTTGCTCTTATTTTTTTGGTGGGGCTAAGCCTTGCCGCAATTTGCCGAAAAATCAAACTGCCGCGCATCATCGGTATGCTGCTGACAGGCATTTTGCTCGGCCCGTATGTTTTGGATGTGCTGGACAATTCCATTCTCGGCATTTCCGCAGAGTTACGGCAGTTGGCGCTTGTCATTATTCTGATTAAAGCCGGTTTGTCGCTCGATATACACGATTTAAAACAAGTAGGTCGGCCGGCTCTCCTGCTCTCTTTCCTGCCGGCGGTATTTGAAATTGCCGCCTTCGTGTTATTTGCACCCGCAGTACTACATATAAGCCGCTTGGACGCGGCGATTATGGGGGCGGTACTCGGGGCGGTCTCCCCTGCGGTCGTTGTACCGAGAATGGTGCAGTTAATGGACGAAAAATACGGAACGCAAAAGAGCATTCCGCAAATGATTTTGGCAGGCGCATCACTCGACGATGTATTTGTCATCGTACTGTTTTCCGCTTTTATCGATATGGCACAGGGCGAGCACGCCGGCGTGATGGATTTTTTGAATATCCCGATTTCCATTGTACTCGGTATGCTTTGCGGCGTAGCAGTCGGTCTTGCCCTTTCTTGGCTTTTTGAAACCGCTTACGCACACAAACACCTGGTACGCAACAGTTTGAAAGTCATCATTATTTTGGGCGCGGCATTCCTGCTTTTGGCTTTGGAAACCCTGTTGGAGGGCAAGATTGCCGTATCGGGCTTAATTGCCGTGATGTGTATGGCCATGGCGATTGCCATGCGCAGTGTGCCGCAAGTTACCGCGCGCTTGCGGGAGAAATACGGAAAGTTGTGGCTGGCGGCTGAGGTGGTTTTATTTGTCCTTGTGGGCGCGGCGGTCGATATTCGCTACACGCTGGAAGCAGGTCTCGGCACCGTACTGATGATTGCCATAGGGCTTATCTTCCGTTCGGTCGGCGTGTGGATATGTATGCTCGGCACAGCCTTAAACCGCAAGGAAAGGCTGTACTGCGTGATTGCGTATCTGCCGAAAGCGACGGTACAGGCGGCAATCGGCGGCCTGCCGCTGTCGCTCGGGTTGCCCTGCGGCAACATTGTCTTGTCCGTTGCCGTGCTGTCCATTTTAATCACAGCACCGCTCGGTGCGATTGGTATGGACGCAAGCTACAAACGGCTGTTACAGCCGGAAAATGCAAATGAAATCAGCCAAGTGCCACATCCAACGCCATCATCAAGGTAAACCCAACGGCAAAAAACACCGTGCCGAGGTTGGAATGCTTGCCCGCGGACATTTCGGGAATGAGTTCCTCAACCACGACATAGAGCATAGCGCCCGCCGCGAAACTCAAAAAATACGGCAATGCGGGCACAACAATGCTTGCAAGCAATATCGTCAGCAATGCGCCGACGGGCTCCACCGCTCCCGAAAGCGCACCGTACGCAAAGGCTTTGGGTTTGGACGCGCCTTCTGCGCGCAAAGGCATGGAAATAATGGCCCCCTCGGGGAAATTCTGAATGGCAATCCCGAGTGACAACGCCAATGCGCCTGCCAAGGTGATGCCGCTGTCCCCCGCCAGCCAACCGGCATATACCACGCCGACCGCCATACCCTCCGGCAGATTATGCAGCGCAACCGCCAAAACAAGCATTGTGCTTCTGCCGAAGCCGCTTTTTAAGCCCTCGGCCTGGGAACTGCCGCGGTGCAAATGGGGAATAATGCGGTCCAAAAGCAGTAAAAACAAAATACCGAGCCAAAAGCCGACCACTGCCGGCACAAAGGACCACTTGCCCATATTGCTTGCCTGTTCCATCGCGGGAATCAGCAGGCTCCAAACCGATGCGGCAACCATCACGCCCGCGGCAAAGCCCGTCAGCGCACGCTGTATGGCATCTTTGAGGGATTTCCGCATAAAAAATACACAGGCAGAGCCCAATACCGTTCCGGCAAAGGGTATCAGCAAACCTTCCCAAATTTCAACGGGCATACGCCCACCTCCTGCGTCATTTTTCTTTTGCTTGGTGCATAAAGCAAATACACAAAGCATTATAGCACAAAAAGGCCTTCCTGCCAATGTTTTGCCGATTGCGCACGCAATACACACTTGAACGGCGCTGTTCAATATCCCATAGAACGCAAACGATTGCGCCGTGGTTTCGCAAAAGTTTTTTGATTGCGGAAATCGGCATTATTAAAGTGTGATTTGACAAATTGGGGTTTGTAGGGGCGAACGCATTGTATTTCGTGCGTAGGGGGCGTCGACTCGGCGCCCCGTTGTAGGGGTGGGTCTCCGTGCTCGCCCGCGGAATTTGATGTGATTTTATGCGGGCGTGGAAGCCCGCCACTACGCGATGTTCACCCGCGGAATTCGATGTGATTTTGCGGAACAACACTAAGGTTGTTCCCTACGGGTTGTAGGGGCGATTCAC
>JBJEPV010000002.1:0-3869 GCA_051881415.1 Candidatus Fimenecus sp. | reverse complement strand
GCCTCACCCGCCCCTACAACGGGTCGTCGAGACGCCGACCCCTACGCACGCATTGCATTTTTATTTTTCAATCGGAACGGTCAAGACCGTTCCCTACGCACGAAATACATTTTTAGGGTAGGGCGGGGGCTTGCCCCCGCCCTACCATATAAACACAAATACAAGCCCCAATTTGCGTCTTTCCCAATCGCAACAATCAAAACTGTGCTGTTGGCTTACGCCTCGGTGTCGTCTGCGGGGACGTCGGCTTTTTCAAACACAAATTGCTTGAATGCCGCACGGTTTTTGTCCATATCGGGTAGCAACACAGACTGCCCGCGGCGCGTTGCGCTTTTGTAGCCGTCCTCTACGGGGACTTGCATTTGCACAATGTCATATTTGAGGTAGGATAGTGCGTGCAGTCCCAAATCCATCATTTCGTCCTCGGTGAGGTCGGTTTTCACCATCGGCATCACCTTTTCGACCATGTCGAGGAGTTTCAGCGGCGACTGCCCGACTGCCTCTTTGACAATCGCGGTAATGACCTTTCTTTGACGCTGTGTGCGCATAAAATCGCTGTCGAGATAGCGAATACGGCTGTACCAAAGCGCCTGCGCGCCCGTGAAATGCTGCATTCCGCCCGAAAGTTCCTCGGGGAACGCAAAGCCGTCATCGCGCGACATATGGTCTTTGCTGTTGATGTATTTTGCCTCTTTGTCGGTGATTTCCACGTCCACCCCGCCGAGTTCGTCAACAATCGCGGTGAACATATCAAAACTGACGAGCATATAGTTGTCAATATCCACTTTGAAATTGTATTCGAGCGTGTCCACAAGCAGTTGTGTGCCGCCGTGACTTTGCGCGGCATTGAGCTTGTCCTCGCGGTAGCCGGGGATTTCCAAATACATATCCCGCAAAAACGAGGTCAGCTTAATCTGTTTGTTGCGCGTGTCAATGGTGACCAGCATCATCGTGTCGGAACGGGTTTTTTCCGCCTCCTCGCCCTCACGCGCGTCTACGCCGATCAGTAAAATGTTTTTGATGTAGTCGGCGGACGCCAATTCACTGTTTGCGATGTGTTGGTTTTGGGACAGCGGCTGATAATCCACCGCCGCAAGGATTTTTTGCACGCGCAAATAGCCGTATGCGCCCGCGCCGCCGACAAACAACAGCACAAGCACCAACAGCACGCAAAAGATTTTACGCCCCAAATGCGTTTTCTTTTTGCGCGGACGCTCTGCCTTTTCCGCACCGGAATAAATTTCGTCGCCGTTTCGCGCACGCGTGCGCGCGGGGGCGTTTTCGTTATAGCGGTAGGGCATTTTTTCGGGCGTTGTATTGACTGCCGTGCGGTAGCGCGTGTCCGCGGGGCTGTCGTCCGCCACGGGCGGCGTGTCAAAAAAGCCCGCATACGGGTCATTCGTCTCTGCGGCGGGGATTTCTTCGTCTCTGCCGCTGGAAATGTCCTCATATGTATCGGGTGTATTGCCCGCATCTTCGCCGCTGTCGCTGAAAATATCTTCAAAATCGTCCTTGCCCGACGAGCTGAAAATATCCTCAAAATCGTCGTCGGCAAAGGCATTATTTCTCTTTTGGTCGTCCATTTCGACACCTCCGCAGAAATTGTGCCTTTTATTTTACACGAAAACGGCAATTTATACAATGTTTTTTTGAAAATTAGTGTGGAAATTCCCGCACGGGTATGTTATAATTCTTAATTGTATTCTTAAAATGTATCCGTATGCCCGAAACGCGGTTGGGCGTATGGGCAAATCTGACGCAAAGGAATGTAAAAAATATGGCATACAGAACGCATACCTGCGGCGAACTGACGCTTGAAAATTTGAATGAAACCGTCTCCCTTGCCGGCTGGGTGGATACCATTCGCGACCACGGCGGCGTGGCGTTTGTGGATTTGCGCGACCAGTACGGCGTGACGCAAATCGTTTTGCACGATGATGAGATGCTTCAAAATCTGCACAAGGAGAGCGTGGTTTCCGTCACGGGCACGGTTGTAAAACGTGACGCGGAAACCGTCAACCCGAAAATTCCGACCGGCGAACTTGAAGTGCGCGTTACCGAAGTTACGGTTTTGGGCGCGTGCGAAAGCGCTCTGCCGTTTGATGTAAGCGAGTCCACCGAAACGCGCGAGGATGTGCGGCTTACCTACCGTTTCCTCGATTTGCGCAACCAAAAGGTGCACGACAATATTTTGTTCCGCTCCGAGGTAGTGCGTTTTCTGCGCGCCAAAATGGAGTCGTTGGGCTTCCCCGAAATCAACACCCCGATTTTGACCTGTTCGTCGCCCGAGGGCGCACGCGATTATATCATTCCGTCGAGAAAGCACGAGGGCAAATTCTACGCGTTGCCGCAGGCGCCCCAGCAGTTTAAACAGCTGTTGATGGTGTCGGGCTTCGACAAATATTTCCAAATTGCGCCGTGTTTCCGCGATGAGGACGCGCGTGCCGACCGTTCGCCCGGCGAATTTTATCAGCTCGACTTTGAAATGGCGTTCGCCACACAGGAAGATGTGTTCGCGGTAGCCGAAGATGTGCTGTATGACACCTTCGTGAAATTCGGCGGCGGCAAACCCGTATCCCCCGCGCCGTTCCGTCGCATTCCGTTTGAAGAGGCGATGTTAAAATACGGTACGGACAAACCCGATTTGCGCAATCCTTTGGAAATCACCGATTTGACCGACTTTTTCCGCGATGTCGAGTTTAAACCGTTCCAAGGTCGTCCC
Organism: Candidatus Fimenecus sp.; assembly: GCA_051881415.1. Taxonomy (GTDB): domain Bacteria; phylum Bacillota; class Clostridia; order Oscillospirales; family Acutalibacteraceae; genus Fimenecus. Next base: position 1,147 of record JBJEPV010000002.1, on the reverse strand, counting down.
GTGCGCGGCATTGTCGCCCCCGGTTGCGGCAAAATGAGCAAATCGTTCTTTGAAAAAATGCTCGAATATGCGATGTCCATCGGTATGAAAGGTCTCGGCTATTTGACCGTGCTCGAAGACGGCTCGTTCAAAGGCCCGATTGCGAAATTCCTGTCGGACGAAAAGAAGGCGACTTTGACAAACGATTTGTCCTTAAAAACCGACGATACGCTGTTCTTTATTTGCGATACGCCGAAAGTGGTCAACCTGTTGGCGGGGCAAATCCGCACCGCGCTCGGCGAGCGTATGGATATAATCGACAAAGACCGTTTTGAAATGTGCTTTATCACCGATTTCCCGATGTACGAAAAGAACGAAGAGGGGAAACTCGACTTCACCCACAACCCGTTCTCGATGCCGCAGGGCGAAATGGACGCGCTGTTACACCAAGACCCGCTGACGATTAAAGCATATCAGTATGACATCGTCTGCAACGGCGTGGAGCTTTCTTCGGGCGCTGTGCGAAATCACCGCCCCGATGTGATGATTAAGGCGTTTGAACTCGCCGGTTATTCGGCAGAGGAAGTCGAAAAGCGCTTCGGCGCGCTGTTCCGCGCGTTCCATTACGGCGCACCGCCGCACGCAGGTATGGCGCCCGGCGTGGACAGAATGATTATGCTGTTAAAGAACGAAGAAAATATCCGCGAGGTTATCGCGTTCCCGATGAATTCCAACGCGCAGGATATGCTCCTCGGCGCGCCGAATACCGTTTCCGAACAGCAACTTCGCGAGGTGCACATCAAATTGCGCCGCCCCGTGCCGGAGAAATAAGTGCGAATATAAATTTTTGCTTGACCGATTACAAAATGCAAACAGAAAAAGTTGAAAGTCACGATTTCCCCACCCGCAAACCCACGCGGTTACCCGATTACGATTACAGCCAAAACGGGTGTTATTTCGTGACGGTGTGTGTAAAAGATAAACAACATTTGCTCGGAAACTATAAATCAAAGCAGGAAATTGTAGGGGCGGGTCTCCGTGCCCGCCCGAAAGATGCTTTGATTTTGAATGCGCTCGGGCGAGAAGTTGAAAAAACAATTCAATATATTGACCGCAATTATGAAAATGTGCATATTGAAAACGCGATTGTCATGCCGAACCATATCCA
>JBJEPV010000001.1:0-3871 GCA_051881415.1 Candidatus Fimenecus sp. | reverse complement strand
AGTAAATTGTCGCAGAGGAGGGCGTAAAATTGAAGAAAAAACGCCATGAACTGATTTTAAAATTGATACAAGAGCACGAAATTACCACGCAGGACGAGCTTTTGGCGTTGTTGCGGCAAAACGGATTTCCTGTGACGCAGGCGACGATTTCCCGCGATATTAAAGAGTTACAGCTCGTGAAAACGCCGACAAAAAACGGGCCGACCAAATATGCTGTCAGCCACAATGATACCCAAAATAAGCACGCGAGAAAGTTTTACGCCATTTTTTCACAGTCCGTCATGTCGGTGGACAGTGCAGGGAATATGTGCGCAATCAAATGCTATTCCGGTACGGCGAATGCGGCAGGTGCGGCGATTGACTCGATGCAAATGCCGGAGGTGGTCGGCACATTGGCGGGGGATGATACGCTGTTCGTCCTGTGCCGCGACGAAAACGCCGCAGTTGTGTTTCAAACACAAATCGAAGCCATGTTAAACGGTGATGTGTAATGCTTTGTGAACTGCAAATCGAAAATATTGCCATAATCAAAAAAGCGGTCATTTCCTTTCAAAAGGGCTTGAATGTAATGACCGGTGAAACAGGTGCGGGCAAATCCATTGTGATTGACTCGATTAACGCGGTGCTCGGGGAGCGCACTTCCAGAGAGTTAATTCGCACCGGCTGTGACAGCGCATTTGTTTCCGCGACCTTTTACGGTGTTTCAAAAGACACCGAAGATGTGCTTTGTGACCTGGAAATCCCGACAGAAGACGACGGCTCGGTTTTAATGCAGCGCCGCCTGTTTGCGGACGGCAGAAATCAATGCAAAATCAACGGCGTGCCCGTAACGGTTTCCGCAGTCAAGCGAGTAGCCCGATTGCTTGTCAATATTCACGGGCAATCGGACAATCAAATGCTGTTGTCACCCGAATACCATTGTGCTTACATTGACAATTTAGCGGAGGATTTCGCGGAAAAAGAAGATTTTTCTGCGGCATACCGTGCCTATATGCAGACCAAAGCGGAATTAGAGTCACTCAACACCGACGAAACCGAAAAGTTACGGCGGTTGGATATTCTCAATTATCAAATTTCAGAGCTGGAAAACGCCGAAATTCGCGTTGGGGAAATTGCGGAATGCGAAGAACGCTTGGAGGTTTTGCGCAATGCTGAGCATATTACAGACGCTTTGCAGACTGCACACGCCTATTTAAACGGCGATGACGAGCAGGGCGGCGCGGTTTCTGCCGCTTTTTCCGCGGCAAAACAGTTGGAAAACATCTCCGCGTTTTCCGAAGAATACAGCGAACTGCAAAAGCAGGCACAGGAAGCGGCTTATACATTATCTGCCGTCTGTGAGGATTTGCGTGACAGATTATTCTCCGACGTGTTTGACCCCGCAGAGGTGGACGCGCTGGAAGAACGGTTGGATACGCTGTATACTTTACAGCGAAAGTACGGCAACAACGAGGCAGAAATGCTTGCCTATTTGGAACAGGCAGTTTCCGAGCGTGAAAACATAGAAATGTCTGACGAACGCAAAGCCTTGCTTTCCGACGAAGTGGAAAAGCACTATCAAAAAGCCTTTTCCTACGCGGAAAAATTACATAAAATCCGCGAAACTGCGGCAAAGAAGTTTTGCCGCGATGTGGAAGCGGAACTTGCCTTTTTGGATATGCCGTCCGTTCGGTTTACAGTACAAAACAATATCGGTGATTTGACCGAAAACGGTATAGATAACATTGAATTTTTGCTGTCGGCGAATGCCGGAGAAGCACCGAAACCGCTTGCGAAAATTGCCTCGGGCGGTGAGTTATCCCGCATTATGTTGGCGATTAAAAGCGTGCTTGCGGAAAAAGACAATATCGGTACGCTGATATTTGACGAAATCGACACGGGCGTCAGCGGGCGCGCGGCGCAAAAAATCGGCATAAAACTGAAATCGCTTTCCAAATCGCATCAGGTAGTTTGTGTTACGCACTTGGCGCAGATTGCCGCCTTTGCCGACAGCCATATGCGCATTGAAAAAGCGGAACATGACGGCCAAACCTTTACAGAGGTAACACCGTTGGATTTTGTCGGCAGAAAATACGAATTGGCGCGGATTTTAGGCGGGCTTACCGTGACAGAACTGCAATTACAAAATGCAGAAGAACTCTTAAAAACCGCCCAAACCGAAAATTTGGGTTGACAAACTCTGAAAGGACAAGTATAATCCACATATCGGCTGTGAAGAGAAGAAGTACAGGGCAAATTCGGCAAAGAGAGCCTGCGGACGGTGTAAGCAGGCGTGATATGCTTTGGAAATACATCTCGGAGCCGTGGGGAAGAACTTACAGTAAGCCCCACCGTGCGCGAGCGTTAATCGCAGAGTGATTTTTGTCACTCGCAAAGGCTGTGTTTGCGAAAATACAGCGCAATGAGGTGGTACCGCGTAATTTTACGCCCTCTGTTTTACAGAGGGCTTTTTATTTTTTTATTTACGGAGGAACGAAAAATGGGCGTTTATGAAGAATTACAGGCAAGAGGCCTAATCGCACAGGTGACGGACGAAAAAGAAATCCGTGACCTTGTCAACAATGGGAAAGCAGTCTTTTATATCGGTTTTGACCCCACGGCGGACAGTTTGCATGTCGGGCATTTTATGGCGCTGTGCTTAATGAAGCGGTTACAAATGGCGGGTAACAAACCGATTGCGTTAATCGGCGGCGGCACGGGTATGATCGGTGACCCCTCGGGCAGAAGCGATATGCGCCAAATGCTCACACCCGAAACCATTCAGCACAACTGTGAATGCTTTAAAAAGCAGATGAGCCGTTTTATTGATTTTTCGGACGGCAAAGCGCTGATGGTAAACAATGCCGATTGGCTGATGAACTTGAACTATATTGAACTTTTACGCGAAGTCGGCGCATGTTTCAGCGTCAACCGTATGCTCACGGCGGAATGTTACAAACAGCGTATGGAAAAAGGACTGAGCTTTTTAGAGTTCAACTATATGATTATGCAAAGCTACGATTTCTACGAGCTGTTCCAAAAATACGGCTGTAATATGCAGTTCGGCGGCGATGACCAATGGAGCAATATGCTCGGCGGCACAGAGCTTATCCGCCGCAAACTCGGCAAAGACGCGTATGCGATGACCATCACCTTGCTCTTAAATTCCGAGGGCAAAAAGATGGGTAAAACGCAGTCGGGCGCGGTGTGGTTGGACGAAAACAAAACTTCGCCGTTCGATTTTTATCAGTATTGGCGCAATGTGGATGATGCCGATGTTTTGAAATGCATTCGAATGCTTACTTTCCTGCCGTTAGAAGAAATTGAGAAAATGGAATCTTGGCAGGGGAGCGAGTTAAACAAAGCAAAAGAAATTTTGGCATATGAATTAACCGCGCTTGTGCACGGCGAAGAAAAGGCAACCAAAGCCCAAGAGGCGGCACGCGCGCTGTTCTCGGGTGCGGCAAATACCGACAATATGCCGACCGTGGCACTCTCGGCAGACGATTTTGAGGACGGTCAGGTGCAAATCATTAAGATTATGCTCAAAGCCGGCTTGATTAAATCCAACGGCGAGGGCAGACGCTTAATTCAGCAAGGCGGCGTTTCGGTGGATGACCAAAAGGTCACAGACCCGCTGGCGACCGTTTCTGCGGCAGACTTCCAAAAAGGACACATTATCCTTAAAAAGGGCAAAAAGGTCTTTTACAAGGTTACAGTGGAATAATTCGGCAAAAACAACTCTCTGCCTTTGGAAAGGGAGTTGTTTTTGTTTTCAAAAGGCAAAAATGAACAAAAATCGCCTATATATAATCAAGAACAGAAAAAATCCTGTAATTTCCAATTATTTCCTTAAAAACCCTTGACAAATTTTGGTATGTGTTTTATTATT